>NZ_JBDJMI010000033.1:0-32281 GCF_039673825.1 Luteimonas sp. TWI662
CCCCAGCCCTCCCCCGCGAGTCGGGGGAGGGAGACGAGCGGCGCGTGCTGATGGTTGAGACGATGGCGGCTCCCTCACCCGCGATGCGGGGGAGGGAGACGAGCGGCACATGCTGATGCTTGGGACGATGTCGGTTACCTCCTCCGCTTCGCGGGGGAGGTCGATGCCGCAGGCATCGGGTGGGGCTCGGGCATTTCGCGAATGGCGGGGGGCTCCCCAGCCCTCCCCCGCAATGCGGGGGAGGGAGACAAGCGGCGCGTGCTGATGGTTGAGACGATGGCGTCTCCCTCCCCCGCGATGCGGGGGAGGGAGACGAGCGGCACATGCTGATGCTTGGGACGATGGCGGTTACCTCCTCCGCTTCGCGGGGAGGTCGATGCCGCAGGCATCGGGTGGGGGCTCTGGCATTTCGCGAATGGCGGCCCCCCTCCCCAACCCTCCCCCGCAGTGCGGGGGAGGGAGACGAGCGGTGGGTGCGGATGGTTGCGGCAATGTCGATGACCTCCCCCGCAGCGCGGGGGAGGAAGACCGGAATCAGCGCCCCTTGCGGGCGTTGTCGTTGGCCTTGCCGACGGCGCTCTGGACCTTGCCGGCGGTCTTCTGCGCTTTGCCGGCGACTTCCTTGCCGGTGTTGCCGGTGACCTTGCCGGCCACTTCCTTCGCGGTGCCCTTGACCTGGTTCTTCATGCCTTCGCTGCGATTCTTGTCCACGACAGCCTCCTCGCGCCTGCAGGATTGCAGGCTGCGAGGGGATATGCGCCTGTCGCCGCCATGCCGAGGTGAAGAAAGCTGCTCGGCTACAGAATCGGCATGCCACCAGTGACTGCATAGCGGCCGCCGGTCATGTAGCTGGCTTCGTCGGACGCCAGCAGCACGTAGATCGGTGCGCACTCGGCCGGCTGCCCGGGGCGCTTGAGCGGCGTCTGACTGCCGAACTCGGCCACCGCGTCGGGCGGCAGCGTCGAGGGGATCAGCGGGGTCCAGATCGGGCCGGGCGCGACCGAGTTGACGCGGATGCCCTGGTCGGCCAGCAGTTGCGCCAGACCCGCGGTGAAGTTGGCGATCGCGCCCTTGGTGGTCGCGTACGGCAGCAAGGTCGGATTGGGCTTGTCGGAGTTGATCGAGCTGGTGTTGATGATCGAGGCCCCCGGCTTCATGTGCGGTACCGCCGCCTTGCACAGGTGGAACATCGCGCTGACGTTGACCTGGAAGGTGTAGTCCCACTTGTCGTCGGGGATCTCGTCGAGCGATTCGTAGGTCATCTGGTAGGCGGCGTTGTTGACCAGCACGTCGATCCGGCCGAAGGCCTCGACCGCCTTGCGCACGATCGCGCGGCAATGCGCGGGGTCTGCGATGTCACCGGGCATCAGTTCGCAGCGACGCCCGGCGGCTTCGACCAGACGCTGCGTTTCCTGCGCGTCTTCGTCCTCGCTCAGGTAGCTCACCAGCACGTCCGCGCCCTCGCGCGCGTAGGCCAGCGCGACCGCGCGGCCGATACCGCTGTCGCCGCCGGTGATGATCGCGATCTTGTCCTGCAGCCGCCCACTGCCGCGATAGCTGTCCTCGCCGTGGTCGGCGGGCGGGTCGAGTTTGCGCTCGACGCCGGGCACGGCCTGCTGCTGTGCGGGCTGGTTCATCGTCACGTCTCCAAGTCGGGGGAAGGACGCCACGCTAGGCGCGCGCACGTGGCGCGCCAGTGATTGCAACGGCACGCGCGCGCATGGGATTGCAGGGATTGCATGCCGGCAGGCGACATCACGCTTACGACTTCTCGACACGATCCTAAGATTCGCGTTGGTCTAATCCGCGCCCGTTCCTGGATGTGATGGGAACGCGAAGGGCGAGGTGGCGTGGCTGCCGGCACTGTCCGGCGGCGCGGCCTCGCGCCTGCGGTCAGGCGGACATGCGCACCTCGACGATCCACGATCACAGAGGGCTCCGCAGTACGATGACGTTCGCTGTTCACTCCCACCCCCGCCGTGTGGCGCTGGCCACACTGGCCACCGCCATCCTCGCCACGCCCGCGTTCGCGCAGACCGGCGCCCCCGACACCGATCCTGCAGCGGACGAGGTCGAGAATCTCGACGCGGTCCAGGTACGCGGGGTGCGCGCCAGTGTCGCCGGCGCGCTCGATGCCAAGCGCGGCGCGGCGCGGATCACCGATTCGATCGTCGCAGAAGACATCGGCAAGCTGCCCGACAACAGCGTCGCGGCGGCGATGCAGCGCATCACCGGCGTGCAGGTCCAGCGTGGCGGCGCGGAAGTGGGCACGGTGCTGGTGCGCGGGCTGCCGAACGTGGTCACCACACTCAACGGCCGCAACATCTTCACCACCACCGGTCGTGGGGTCGCGCTGGCCGACATCCCGGCCGACCAGCTGCAGCAGGTCGATGTCTACAAGACCAGCGGCGCCGAGCAGATCGAAGGCGGCATCGCCGGTGCGGTCGACATCCGGCTGCGCCGTCCGTTCGACCTCGACGAGGACAGCACGCTCGCCGGCAGCGTGTCGACGCTCTATGCCGATCAGGCGCGCAAGACCGCGACCAACGGCAGCCTCACCGGCAGCCGCCGGTGGGAGACCGGGGCCGGGCGCATGGGCGTGCTCGGCGCGGTGTCGTACCAGGAAACACCGTATCTGGAGTCCAACACCTTCCACGGCACCTACGACCGCGTCGACGACCCGCGCGATCCGTCGCGGCAGCTGCTGGTGCCGTTCAATGCCGGCAACCTGCAGGCGCAGGGCTTCCGACGGCGCAAGGCGGCGAACGTCGCGTTCCAGTGGGCCCCCAGCGACAACACCGAGCTGTGGGCCGAGGGCTTCTACGTCGGCTATCGCAACACACCCCGGGTCAACTACTGGATGCCGTTCCCCGGATCGCTGACGCCGGAGAACACCGACTCGCTGGCCACCCAGCTCGGCAACGACATCCTGCAGCGCGTCGAACTGCGCGACAGCGATGTGCTGTCGAGCACCCAGGCGCATCAGAACAGTTCCGACACCTGGCAAGCGGCGATCGGCGGCAGTTGGAAGGGCGAGCGGCTGAAGCTGTCGAGCGAGCTGGCCTACACCTACAGCGAATCGGACAACCGCTCGATGGTGCTCGACATCATGACCACGGTGCCGCGGTTGACCATCGACAGCAGCCACGGCGTGCCGTTCACCTCGGCCACGAATGCCGACGGGTCGGCCTACGACGTCACCGATCCCGATGCCTGGCGGCTGGGCCAGTACTACGACAGTTGGAGCCGGCAGGAGGGCGACGAGTGGGCGTGGCGCGCCGACGCCAATTTCGCCTTCGACGGCGGCATCGTCAGTTCGCTCGACGCCGGTGTGCGCCTGGCCAGACGCAATGCCTCCAACATCGGGGGCGATCCGGGCGCGCGCGACAACCTCAGTGGCGCGCCGATCCGGATGTCCGACATCCCGGGCCTGGCGCAGGTCACGCCCGGCAACATCCTCGACGGGGACCGCGATGTCGGCGTCGATCGCTGGCTGGGCGCCAACCGCGACTTTCTGCTCGGCCACACCGCGCTGATCCGCCAGGCCATGGGCCACGGCCCCGACCGGCCGCCTGCAAACCCGGCGGTGCAGTTCGACAACCGCGAGGACAACCACGCCGCCTACCTGCAGGCCAATTACGGATTCGCGATCGGCGCAATTCCGATCGACGGCCGGATCGGCGTGCGCCATGTGCGGCTGGAGCGCCAGATCAACGGCACCTCGCTCGTCGACGGCGTCGAGACGCCGGTGCAGACCACGCGCGCGCGTCACGAATGGCTGCCAAGCGTCAGCGCCAACCTGTCGCTGCGCGAGGACCTGATGCTGCGCCTGTCGCACAGCCAGTCGATCACCCTGCCCCGCTTCGCCGACCTCAACCCGCAGTTGGCGCTGTTCCAGTCCACCGACACACTGCCTGCGCGCGGCAGTGGCGGCAATCCGGACCTGGCGCCGGTCGAGTCGAAGAACCTCGATGCGTCGCTGGAGTGGTACTTCCAGGACAACGCGCTGCTGTCGTTGGCCGCGTTCCACCGCGCTGTCGACGGCTATGTGCAGAACTACGCCGAGGACGAGACGATCGACGGCACCACGTACCAGATCACCCGCCCGCGCAACACCGGCAGCGGCACGCTGCGCGGCGTGGAGATCGGCTATACGCAGTTCTACGACTTCCTGCCCGGCGCCTGGTCGGGTCTGGGCACGCAGTTGAACGCGACATGGCTCGATGCGGAGGCCGAGTCGCCCGATGGGGTCATGCAGCCCCTGGCGAACGTGTCCAAGCGGGCCTGGAATGCGGTGCTGATGTACGAGTACGACGCGTTCTCCGCCCGCCTGGCCTACAACTGGCGCGACGACTACGCGGTGAGCTTCAGCGCGTCGGGCGACCAGCCCAACGAGGTCTTCCACGGCCCGGAGGCATGGCTGGATCTTGCGCTCAACTACGCGATGGACGAGAACGTCACGGTGTTTCTGGAGGCGACCAACCTGCTGGGCGGCAAGACCCACAACTACTTCGGCAGCCCGGAGTTCCTGCGCGACCGCGCCTCGCCCGAACGCAGTTACATGCTCGGCATCCGCTTCCGGCTGTAAGGCGCCCGCCGCGCCGTCCCCGCGTGCCAGCGGGACGCGCGGCGCGGTGTCCGCATGTCGACCATGGACATCGCGCACCGGCGGCTCTTCTTTTCAGGCGCATCGTCGCATCGAAAGGCATCCGCCTGTCCCGATGCCCTCCGGATAGAGCGCCCGGCCGCCGAGGTACAAATCGATGGTATTTCGGAAGCGTTCCTTGTTGCGGCCCCCGCAGTGATGGTCGAAGGCGTGGGTCTGGGAGCCAGTGCCGATGGGCAGCGCTGCCGCCCAATTTGCACACTTAGAGATACTTCGACACCTCGGCCATTCCGACATCACTTGCACGGCGGAATGCGGTCGCCACATCGTCGCAATCCTTGATGGACACCTCGAACGCCTCGAACACGGTTCGCCACGTCCTGACAGCACCCACCACCGTGTCGATCAGTTGGGCGGCCCGTGTCCGGGTCAGCCCGAAATCTCCATAGCCGGCAAATGCATTGTCCAGGGTCGCCTTTCGGCCGCTCGGGCCCACCCCAAGGTGCAAGGTACGCTCCGTTCCGACCTGCGGTTTGGGCACCACGTCGTACAGGGGGCTCAGATTCCACGCCCCGTCGTCATGCACAAATGCGTGGTTTCGCAGGTGGTCATCATCGTTGGTGACCAGAATATTGAAGACCATCCGCGAGAACAGCTCTTCGCGCTGGGCGGTCACTTGGCCCTCGGCCCCCCATTGCTCGATCACCCTGACGATCTGGGCATAGCTGGCATCCGGGGAGTCCTGTTCCGTCAGGCCCAGCATCGTGAGCGCACTGACCATATGTTTGCGGCTCACTCCATCAGCAACCGGGATGCGGTCGAAGCGCTCGATCAGCATCACCTGCCGGCCATCGGCCAGAGTCTGCAGTTCGGTCTTGGGCACAGACATTCCCGCCCGGCGTGCCAGCTCCAGCGTGGCGCGCTCGACGCTGGGCACGTTGAAGCGGTCCCGAATGGACGGGAACTTGGCGATCCACTCGATGCCTTGGTGGAGCACAGCGGCCTTCGGACGTGCGCCACCCAGCGACGGCGCACCGGCAAAATAGTTCGCAAGGTGAGCCGGTACCGGCAGACCTTCCTCAACCCGTTGCGATGCCTCAATCAGATACTGCAGGTCGATGGTTGATGGCAGGCGCGAGTGATGTGGCGGGCTGTCTACTGCTACGCGCACATCCAACGCACCCACCCGGTTGCTGCCGGCCTCCAGCATGTAGACCGACTCGGGCAGGCTGTTGGCGGGGACTTCCAGACGGTTCTCGATCACGCGCCGCCCCCAATCGTCGGGAGTGGCATCGCGCAATGCTCCGAACATTGCCAAGCCATTCACAGGCAGCATGCGCTCGCCGGCGCGCTCCAGCGGTAACGAGACCGGATCCACAGCAATCGCATTCGGCTTACGACGGGCCACGTAGCGTGTGCCGTACTGGAACTGAGACGCTTGCAGCTCCGGCCCCAGCTCGGTCAGATCGAGCAGGCCGGCCGGCACCGCAGTCACCTCACCGGGGAGGTACGCAAACACATAGGGCATGGTCGACCTCGGCTTAGAAATCCAGGTCAGAAGGCTTGCTACGGATCGGGCGCTTGGTCTTTGTGCCCTCCAGGATGGCCTCGGACACGGGGTCTCGCAGTTGGTCGAGCTTCGACAGCAGCCCCAGACGTTCAAAGGCGGAAAGCCACGTGCCCAGAGCAATGTTGACGCCCCCCTGCTCGAGCCGGTTCATGGTGGCAGGGCTCACTCTGGCGCGTTCGGCCAGACTTTCCTGGGTCCATCCGCGTGCCAGACGGGCACTCTTGACCATCTGTCCCAGGTGCTTGGCAGTCTTCTGGGCCGCATGCGTGGCGTAGTCGGTCGTGCTCCGGCGCATATCTGTCATAGATTATAGGGAATTCGCCAATCCTATCATTTATGACAGGAAGGAGCGGTACCCGGGCGCAGTACCGCGATCATTGGGGCGCTCTCGGGACTCGGACCAGGCATATGCCGCCATAGCGCCAGGCCGCCGACAGGCCCAGAATCCGGGCAAACAGGTCGACATCTCATCCCCGCAGAAGGCGACGCAACCCACTCGGCGTGGCATAGCGCCATTTACAGCCATGACGATCCAGGTCTCGAACGCGGTCGCAAGACGGCTGTTTCTCGCACGGCAAGGGCTGGCCGCGCCGCCGGGCCGGGCGCTGTCCAAGGCGGGGCTGCTGCAGCTCATCACCGATTTGGGCTTCGTGCAGGTGGACAGCATCGGCACGGTGGAGCGCGCCCACCACCAGATCCTGTTCTCGCGCAACCAGACCTACCGGCGCGGCCACCTGACCACGCTACTGGAACAGGACCGTGCGCTGTTCGAGCACTGGACGCATGACGCCTCGATCCTGCCGACCGCGTTCTATCCGTACTGGAAGCATCGCTTCCGCCGTCGCGAGCCAATCATCCGCGAGCGCTGGCGCAAGTGGCATGGGAACAGCTTCGATGCGGCGTTCGAAGACACGCTCGCGCGCATCGAGGCCAACGGTCCGGTGCTGGCGCGGGAGTTGAAGGCGGCGGGGCATGCGTCCGGCGGTTGGTGGAACTGGCACCCGTCCAAGACCGCGCTTGAGTATCTCTGGCACACCGGCAAACTCGCGATCGCCGGCCGCGTCAATTTTCAGAAGGTCTATGACCTGGCGGAACGGGTGATCCCCGCCGAGGTCTACGAACGCGAGGTCGACCCTGCCCAGTTCGTCGACTGGGCCTGCCGGGAGGCCTTGAAGCGACTGGGCTTTGCGACGCCCGGCGAGATGTCCGCGTTCTTCGACCTGGTCTCGCCACAGGAGGCCCGGGACTGGATCGCACGCCATCGCGACGCGCTGTGCGAGGTCTCGCTTGCGTCCATCGATGGCGACAGCGCGCGTCGGTCCTATGCCTTCGCCGATCTCGCTGGCGACCTGCACGATGTGCCCGCGCCCTCCGCCCGCGTCCGGGTCTTGAGCCCGTTCGATCCGTTGCTGCGCGACCGCAAGCGCACCGAACGGCTGTTCGGCTTCCACTATCGCATCGAGGTCTTCGTGCCCGAGCCGAAGCGCCAGTACGGCTATTACGTCTTCCCGCTTCTGGAGGGCGACCGTCTGATCGGCCGGATCGACATGAAGGCCGACCGCAAGGGCGGCACGCTGGATGTACGTCGGCTGTGGCTCGAGCCCGGCGTCCGTGCTTCGGCCGGACGTCTGGAGAAGCTCGACGCCGAACTGGCACGACTGGCGAAGTTCACCGGCGTGGCGCGGGTGCACTACCTCAAGGGCTGGCACAAGGCGCACTGAGGCTTTTGCGTGGGCGCGCCTGCGTGGTCGGGACGTCGCCACGCGCACTGCACGCCTGCACGGCTAGCGTGGCGCTTTGTGCACGGGATGCCCCGCATGCGCCTGCTGGCTGGTTGCGAGATCGTGGTCGAAGCCGAAGACGACTGCGCGGTGGTCGCGATGCTGCGCCCGCGCAGCGGCGACGCGCAGTGGTTGGTCAGCGAAAGCTACACCTTCGAGCCGGATGTCCGTCCGACCGAACACGTCGATCCGTTCGGCAATCTGTGCCAGCGGCTGATCGTCCCCAGGGGCCGGATGCGGCTGCGGACCGAGCTCGAGGTGGAGACCGAGCGCACGCTGCCCGTCGCGCCCTGGGCACTGCCCACGCCCGCCTCCCTGCTGGCCGACGCGACCCTGCAGTACCTGCTGCCCAGCCGCTACTGCCCCTCCGATCGCGCGTTCGAACAGGCCCAGGCCATCGTCGATGCCGCATCGCCCGGCACCGGCCATGTCGGTGCGGTGGTGGCGTGGATCCGCCGCCACATCGCCTATCGCTACGGGGTCAGTGACGCCTGCACCGATGCGCTCGACACGATGGCGCAGGGCGCGGGGGTCTGCCGCGACTTCGCCCATGTCGGAATCATGCTCTGCCGCAGCCTGCGGATTCCGGCGCGCATGGTCGTGGGCTATCTGCATGGGCTTGAGCCGATGGACCTGCACGCCTGGTTCGAAGCCTACCTGGATGGACGCTGGTACACCTTCGACGCCACCCAGGATGCGCCGCGTGGCGGCCGCATCGTCGTGGCCTATGGCCGGGACGCGGCCGATGTCGCGTTTCTGACCAACTACGGCTGGCTGCGGACGGTCGAGATGCAGGTCTGGGTCGGCGAGAAGACCTGAGCGCAGTCGCGATGCGACACTGCCCGCGTCCACCATTGCGGAACACCGCCATGTTGCGCGCTCCTCTTCCCGCTCGCGCTGCCGCCTGCCTGCTGTCGGCTGTGCTGGCTGCCTGCACGTCCGCCGGCTCCATCGCGACTGCCGGGCCGGCGGTGGCGCCGGTCGCCAGCGCCGCACCGGTCACGCCGGATGTCGGCTGGCCGCGGACCTTTGCCGCGGTGCAGGCGGCCTGGCTGTTCGAAGACCAAAAGACCTTTGCCGATGCGGTGCCGCGGCGCGATCCGGCGCAGATCGAGGCGGCGTTCGCCGGCAGCCACGCTCGCCCAGGCTTCGACCTGCGCGCGTTCGTGGACGCCCACTTCGTGCTGCCCGCGCCGCCGCCCGGCACCCCGGTCGAGGCGCAGTCGACGCTGCGCGCGCATATCGATGCGTTGTGGCCGCTGCTCACCCGCCCACGTCCCGCGCCCCTGCCGCACGACAGTCTGTTGCCGCTGCCGCACACCTACGTGGTGCCGGGCGGGCGCTTCCGCGAGATCTACTACTGGGACTCGTATTTCACGATGCGCGGCCTGGTCGAGAGCGGCGAGCGCACGGCGTCGCGGCACATGCTCGACAACTTCGCGCGGTTGATCGACACCTGGGGCCACGTGCCCAACGGCAACCGCAGCTACTACCTCAGCCGTTCGCAGCCACCGTTTTTCTCGCACATGGTCGCGCTCGAGTCGCGCGACGACCCCGCGTTGGCCTTGCGTTACCTGCCGCAGCTGCGCCGCGAGCATGCGTACTGGATGGACGGCGCCGAGCGACTGGCACCCGGCGAGGCGGCGCGGCGTGTCGTGCGCCTCGCCGATGGCCGCCTGCTCAATCGTTACTGGGACGACCGCGAGGTGCCGCGGCCCGAGTCGTTCGAGCAGGACCGCCAGACCGCCGCCGCGGCCAAGTCACGGCCCGCGGCGGAGGTCTGGCGCGACCTGCGCGCAGGTGCCGAGAGCGGCTGGGATTTCTCCAGCCGCTGGCTCGACGATCCGATGCGGCTGGACACGATCCGCACCACGACGATCGTGCCGGTGGATCTCAACAGCCTGCTGCATCACCTGGAGTCGACGATCGCCACCGTCTGCGAACGGGCTGGCGACGCGGACTGCGCGCACCGCTACGCGGCCATGGCCGACGCGCGCGCAGAGGCGATCGCGCACCATCTCTGGCATGCCGATGGCTACTACGCCGACTACGACCTGCGTGCCGGACAGCCGCGCGCGCAGTTGACCGCCGCCGCGCTGTTTCCGCTGCATGCCGGCATCGCCTCGCCCGAGCGCGCACGCCGCACCGCCGACGCGGTGCGCTGGCAGTTGCTGCGCCCGGGCGGCCTGGTCACGACTGCGGTCGACAGCGGCCAGCAATGGGATGCGCCCAATGTCTGGGCGCCACTGCAATGGATCGCAGTCGACGGGCTGCGCCGCTATGGCGAACATGCGCTCGCACACGACATCGCGCGCGGCTTCATCGGCAATGTGCAGACGGTGTTCGACCGCGAGCGCAAGCTGGTCGAGAAGTACGACGCCGATGGCGCGCTGCAGGGCGGGGGCGGCGGCGAGTACCCGCTGCAGGACGGCTTTGGCTGGTCGAACGGGGTGACGCTGGCGCTGTTGGCCTTGTATCCCGAGCTCGAACGCGGCCCAGCAGAGGTCGATTGACGCCTTGCGTCAGCGCTCGGCCGTGCCTGCGGCCGCCGCGAACGGGCAACCGGGATGCAGGGCGACGCCGTTCTTGCGCGCGCGAAAGTTCTGCGATGCGGCGTAGGCCGAGCGCCGCAGGCGCATCAACTCCCCCAGCGGGCGATGGGCTTCCAGCCCGTGCCAAGGGCTAAAGCCCATCCCGGCATCGATCGCCGTGCTGCGCTCGGGCGTCCACGCCGGCTGCGGCGGCGCGATCACACGGGCCACAGTCCGGAACGGGCTGCGCGCCTCGTCCCAGCGCGCAGTGGCATCGTCGACGGGCATCTCCTCGAGTGAGGTGCACAGCTGCGCGCGCAGTTCCCATTCGCCGCCCTGCGCGGCGAAGAACGCAACCACGGCTTCGCGCAGGGCGTCGTCGTCGGACAGGTCGAGCCGTGTGTCGGTGAGTGCGCGCAGCGAGGTCGAGACCGGGACCAACTGCAGCTTGGCGATATGGTCGCCGTGGCGCAGCGGCAACTGGGTGAAAAAGGTCTCGCCGAGAATGTGATGCGGCGGTTCGCCGCCCATCGCCTTGAGCGTGGCGCTCTGCCCGCCCATCGCCTCCAGGCCGCGCTCGGTCCCCCGCAGAATCGCCGAGATCAGCCTCTTGGTGCGGTCCATGCGGTCGGTGGTCTTGGCCAGCAGCTTGAGGCTGCGCAGGAAGGCGCGCCCATTGGGCGCGTTGAACTGCGGGCCGTTGACCAGGATGACATCCTGCGCGCCCGGGCCGTCGCTGCCGTCGAGACGGGCGCCGGGCACGTCGCAGATCCGCAGCGCAACGCCGCGCGGCGTCGACACACGATCGGCAAGCAGGTCGCCGGGCGTGGTCGACAACCGCATCACCGCGGTGTGGCGGCCCGGCCGCGCGAACAGGCCCTGTGCCAGTTCCGGCGCCAGCCCCGCCGGCACCTCCACCACGGCCGACAACAAGCCATGGCTCTTGGCATGCACCGCACGCAGGCCCTGGCCCTCGTCTTCCCAGGTCTTGTGCGAGATCGACAACAGCACCTCGTCGAGCTCGGCCGCCAGCGCCGCCTCGTCGGGACCTGGCTGCGCGAGCGCGGGATCGTAGCGCTGGAAAGCCGCTGGACGGGGAATGGACATCGGGGCTCCTGGCGTGTCGAGTCGATCGTCGCGTGGCGTGGCGTGGCCACCGCTAGCGCGCGAGGAACCCCAGCAGCGCGCGATTGAAGGCGTCGGCATGACTGACGTTGAGACCGTGCGGCGCGTCGGGCACCACCACCAGCGCACTGCCCGGAATCGCGGCATGGGTACGCTGGCCCGAGCCCTCGAACGGCACGGTCGCATCGCCGTCGCCATGCAGTACCAGCACCGGCACGGTGATCGCCTTCAGGTCGCTGCGGAAGTCGGTCGTCGCGAAGGCCTCCATGCAGCCCAACGCCGCGGTCTGGTCGGACTGGCGCGCGAGCGCGAGGGCCTCCTGGCGCTGGGACTCGTCGACCTTGAGCGCGCCGTCGACACTGAAGAACTGGGTCGTGAAGTCGTCGAAGAATGCGTCGCGATCACGTTCGAGGCCGGCCCGCATCTCGTCGGCCTTGGCCTTGTCCAGTGGCCCCTCGGGGTTGTCGTCGGTCTTGAGTAGATACGGCGGTACCGCGGCGGCGAACACGGCGCTGTGGATGCGCGCCTGGCCATGGCGGGCGAGGTAGCGGGCCACTTCGCCGCCGCCCATCGAGAAGCCGACGAGCGTGACTTCGCGCAGGTCGAGATCCTCGAGCACACCGGCCAGATCGTCGGCGAGCGTGTCGTAGGTGTAGCCGTCCTCGGGCTTGTCCGAGCGCCCGAACCCGCGGCGGTCGTAGGCGATCACGCGATAGCCGGCCGTCTGCAACGGGCCGACCTGTGCACGCCACGAGGCGGCCGACAACGGCCAACCATGGATCAACACGATCGGCCGGCCGGCACCGCCCGAGTCCTCGACATGGAGACGCACACGGGATGAAGACGACGCACTGGTCATGGCGGCACTCGAAGTCCGAAAGAGAGGACGCCATGCTGCGTACGCTCACCCGATGCGGATGTGAAGTCGCGGAACACCCGTTGCGGTCCCTGCGCCTGCGTGCAGTTCGCGTCATCGCCAATGTCCAGGAGTCACGGCGCTTTGATCGGCGCGCGCCTAGCCTGCGGATGTCTTCCCCCTCGGAGTCCGTCCCATGAGTACGATGTCTCCGGTGACCGGCGAGGTCTCGGACAGCAAGGTCGCCGCGATCTTCGACAGCGAGCGCACCGCCCGGCGCGTCGCCCAGCAACTGCAGGCCGAACGCGGTTTCAAGGCCTCGCAGGTGAAGGTGATCACGCGCCACGACCGCCAAGCCGGCCGCAAGCTCGAACCCGAGAGCCGCGGCATCCTGCGCACGCTGATCATTGCTCATTACAAGCTGGGCCTGGCTGGCCTGGCGATCGGCGCGGCCCTGTTCGGCGTGCTGTATGCGGCCAGCGTGCCGGCGGTGGTCAACTCGCCATGGTTCGCCGGCGCCTTGATCATCGGATACGGCGGCGTGTTCGGGCTGATGGTCGGTGGCCTGGTGACATTGCGCCCCGACCACGACCCCTATCTGTTCAAGGTGCGTGAGGCACTGGCCGAAGGTCGCGCAGCGATTGTCGTGCACGCATTCGATGCCGCCCAGCGCGACCGTGCCAGCGAAGCGCTGTCGAGCGCCAGCGGCGAGACCATCCGCACACTGTGACGCGTGACCGCACTGGCGACCGCCATCAGCCCTCGACCGGCACGTCCTGCGTGCCGGCGAGGTCGCTCGCGAGCTGGCGTGCGATGTGCGGGTGCTCGCTGTAGAACGCGGCGTTACCGGCGAGCTCGCGCCAGATCTCGGCATCGGTGATCAGCCGCGCCACGTGCTGTGTGACCTCCGCGCCCTGGTGCGGCGCGGGCGCGGTCCGCGCCATCGCCAGTTCGAGCAGATACAGCAGGGTGCGCGACTGGGCCATGCAGATCTGGGCTTCGTGCAATGCGAGTCGGCCCAGCATCTGCATCCGTCTGTGATCGAGCGTGGCCACGCGGGCGTCGGCGAGCACCGCATCGGGCGTCCCCGCCACGAGATCGAGAAGCCGTCGCAGCGGCCCCTGGGTGGAGGCGCAGTGCGCGATGTCGTCGATGCGCGTGCCGCGTCGCGCAGGATGGCGGACTTCGTCCATGGTCGCTCTCCTTGGAAAATGGCGCCGGCGGACCGGCGCGCTGCACGCGTGACGCCATCAGGCGCGTCGACATGCGGGCTGCCACCCGCAAGCTACGTTTAACGTAGTATCGGAGTCAAGCGACGTTTCGGAAGCTTCCCGACGCCGAAGTCCGGGATGCGATGCAAGCGTGGCTGCCAAGGAACCCCTGCCTGTCTTCAGCCGTCGGCTGCGCGAAGCGCGCACCGCGGTGGGCATCTCGCAGCGCACGCTGGGGATCGAGGCCGGCCTCGACGATTTCGTCGCCAGTACCCGGGTCAATCGCTACGAGACCGGCGTCCATCAGCCCGATCTGCAGACCTTGCGCCGCATGGCGGAGGTGCTCGACCTGCCGGTGGCGTATTTCTATGCCGACGACGACGCCCTGGCCGGCCTGATCGCCGATCACCACCGCCGCGATCGCGCGTCGGCGCGCTGATCCACTGAAGCCACGCGCCGGTCACAGCGTCCCTGACGCCCGCGCCGTGCGGTCTGCCCGCTGCAGGCTGCAGCCCTTGCACACGCACCACTGCCTGGTTCACGCATCGCCGATGCCTGCGTTCGCACAATCGCCTGCATCCCTTTTCTTCCTGCGCGCGCGCGCGGATGCCTTTCGAGGACGCGATCGATGAACGACGGTTTCACGCTGGAGTACGACATGCGCCTGCGCCTGTGGGTGTTGCGGCAGGACAGTTCAGGGCGCTTGATCGCCTCGTTCCTCAGTCGTCAGAGCGCCGCCGAAGGCTCGACGTTGCGCGACCTCATCGGTCCGAACGCGCGTGTGCGGATCCGCAATGCGGACGGCAGCTATCAGGACGGCCTGGCCGACACACTCGAGGCCGCGCTGTCGACGTCGCCGACCACGCGCGCAACGCCGCCGACGCAGCTCACGAACTGACTGGCAAGGCAGTGCGCTGACGCCGACAACGCACATGGGCGCCCAAGGGCGCCCATGTCTCGAACCTGCCGATGCGGACCGGGCGGCGCCCGGTCCGCAGATCGACATCAGAACGCGTATTCGGCCGTCAGGCCGAGCAGCGCGGTCGAACGCTTGGGACCTTCGAACTTCACGCCGGTGACCGGGTCGCGCAGGTCGCCCGACTTGGCGCGGAAGTAGTCGTAATGCAGACCGATGCTGAAGTTCTCGGTGGCATTCCAGCCCGTGCCGACACCGGCGTACCAGCTGTTGCGACCATCGCGGCCGCCGCTTTCGAGGCCCAGATCCTGGCCAACGTCGTTGTAGTAGCGCGCATTGTTGTCGGAAGCGCGGAAGAAGCCACCACGCGCACCCACGTACCACTCCGGGGTGATGTTCAGGCGGGCATTACCACCGGCGATCCAGCCGCGCAGCGCATTGGTGTCCTCGCGCTGGTTGACGCCGTCGTCGCGGAACGCGTTCTTGACCACCAGGTTGCCCAGGTCGGTGTAACCGCCTTCCAAGCCCAGACCGAAGTTCTGCGCCAGCTTCCAGCGGTAGCCGCCGACCAGGCCGTAGCCGGTCTTGCGACCGTCGCGGCTTTCGAACACGTTGAAATCGCCGGTGCCGAACCGACCGGCGGTGCCGCCATCCGTACGACCGACGTTACCGGCGATGAAGGCGTTGCCCTCGCCGATCTGCAGGTCGGGACGATAGGTATCGCCACCCATGCTCTGGGCGAATGCGGAAGGGGCACACAGGGCGGCGGCGATCGCTGCGGGAATCAGGAGAGTTTTCATCGGGGGCATTTCCTTTTTTTCTTGGATACGCGGCTCGCGTATCGATGGACATGCGGGGTCGGGGGGTGTCCCGCGGTGCGCAGTAGAGACCCCGTCGCCTGAAGCGCGCGCAAACGTTCACACCCGTTCGACGCAATCGCGGCATTCGCATTCAAGTCTGGTTTACGCGAATGAGGAACTTGCGAGCGCAGGCACGAACGGGTCCCCGATTGCAAGACGCGGCCAACGCCGTGTCGACACGCCGCGTCGGCTACGATGCCTGCCCCGTCCTTCGGTGCGTTTCGTGGCCCACGTCTCCGGCCCTCTGCTGACCCGTGACACCGCCGACGCGCTCAATGCGGCACGCGATGCGGGCAGCCGTACGTGGACCGGATCCCTGGACCTGGGCCGCAGCACGGCCACCGCGAAGTTGTACGCAACGCACTGGACCTGGCACGACGCGGACTATCCCTGGCCCGGCGCGCTGCGCGAGCGCACGGTGTACCGCCACGATGGCGATGCCTGGGTCGCGATCTCGCGCTACGGCGGCGCTTTGATCAAGCTCGTGCCCACGTCGTGGGGGCCGCCCACGTTCGAGATCGACGGCATCAAGATGCTGCCCACCGCGCAGACATCACCGCTGGACGATGCCCGCCGCAAGGTCGCACTCATCGCGCCGCAGGGCGCGCGCGTGCTCGACACCTGCGGCGGCCTGGGCTACTTCGCCGCGTGTTGCCTGGACGCGGGCGCGGCGCACGTGCGCTCGTTCGAGAAGAATGCCGACGTGCTGTGGCTGCGCAACTGCAATCCGTGGTCGCCCGACCCCGATGCAGCCCCGTGGCAGGGGCGCCTGTCGTTGGTCCATGCCGATGTCGTGGAGGCCGTTGCCGACCTCGCCGATGCATCCGTGGATGCGGTCCTGCATGACCCGCCCCGTTTCGGGATCGCCGGTGAGCTGTACGCGCGGACGTTCTACGATCAACTGGCCCGCGTGCTGCGGCGCGGTGGCCGGCTGTTCCACTACACCGGCAGCCCGAATCGCCTCACCAGCGGCCGCGATGTGCCACGCGAGGTCGCACGGCGGCTCGAAGCCGCGGGCTTTCGCGCGGCCCCCGCGCTCGACGGCGTACTCGCGACGCGCCGTTGAGCGGGCGCCGTCCGACGCTCGGATGCCGGCACGCGATGCTGGCCGCGCGCGCTGCGCGCCGCGTCGCTAGTCGCGCCACCAGGCGGTCGTGGCCTGCGGCGCGGTCAGGTCCACGCGCTCGCCCATGCGCGGGGTCGCCAGCGTGACGCCGCGCTCGGCGGCAATCGCCACCACGCGCTCGAACGGCTCGTCCCAGTCGTGCATCGCCAGGTCGAAGGTGCCGTTGTGCACCGGCATCAGCACGCGCGCGCCCAGGTCGACATGCGCCTGCACGGTCTGCTCGGGCTGCATGTGCACGAAGGCCCAGCGAAGGTCGTAGGCACCGGTCTCGACCATCGCCACGTCGAACGGTCCGAAGCGCTGGCCGATCTGCGAAAATCCATCGAAGTAGCCGGTGTCGCCGCTGAAGAACACCCGCAGGCCCGGATCGCCGTCCGCCGCGCGGTCCTCGATCACCCACGAAGCCCACAGCGTGCGGTCGCTGTCGAACGGCCCTCGCCCGGAGAAATGCTGGGCCGGCGTGGCGGTGAAGCGCAGCTCGCCGATCGTGGTGCCCTGCCACCAGTCGAACTGCTGCACCTTGGCCGCCGGCACGCCCCAGTCGATCAGGCGGTCGCCCACGCCCAGCGGCGTCAGGAACACCGCCGCGCGATCGGCCAGCGCGCGCACGGTGTCTCGGTCGAGGTGATCGTAATGGTCGTGCGACAGCAGCACGCCGCGCAGCGGCGGCAGCGCATCGAGCGCGATCGGCGGGGGGTGGAAGCGTTTGGGTCCCATCCATTGCACCGGCGAGGCGCGCTCGGAAAAGACCGGGTCGGTCAGCCAGAAGCCATCGCGAAGCTTGAGCAGCACGGTCGAGTGGCCCAGCCGCCAGGCACTGCGGTTCGGCGCGGCCTCCAGGTCGGCCGCCGTCAGCGGCGACACCGCCAAGGCGTGGGCCGGCACCGTGGTGGCCGGCTTTTCGAACAGCATCTCCCACATCAGTCGCGCGGTCTTGGCCACCCCGATCGGCGGTCGCGGCGCCGGATTGCGGAACCGGCCAGCCTCGGCCTGCGGCGATGCCGAATAGTCGGCGATGGGGCGATTGGTCTGGAAGTACGACAGCAGGCAGGCGCTCACGATGCAGACTCCAAGAACGGAGAGGAGGAGGACGGCGGTGCGCCGTCGGCGATGCGGCTTTACGGGCGAGGACGAGGGAACGGCAGGCATCGACGGGACCCATAGGAACTACACCGTGCAGTGTAGATATATCGGCCTGAATGTAAACCCGGCGGTGTAGAATTGTCCGATGGACTGCGACCCACCCCTCGCCCGGCTCACCGATCGCAAGCACGCGGCGATCCTGGAAGCGGCGGTGGCCGAGTTCCGCGCTGCCGGCTATGAGGCGACCAGCATGGATCGCATCGCCAGCCGCGCCGGGGTATCCAAGCGCACCGTCTACAACCATTTCCCCGGCAAGGACGCACTGTTCCTGCGCATTCTCCAGGCGATGCTCGAACGCGGTGTCTGCGGGCCGGATCTCGCCTACCGCGCCGATCGGCCGCTGCGCCCCCAACTGCTCGAGCTGGTGCACCAGAAGCTGCGGCTGCTCCACGACCCGGAGTTCGTGGACCTGGCACGCGTGGCCATCGCCGCGGGCATCCACTCGCCTGCGCTGGCGCGCGACCTGCTTTCCCGCCTGGGCGATCGCGAGGAAGGGGTGTCGGTCTGGATCCGAGCCGCGTCCGCCGACGGCCGGCTGCGGACGGACGACCCGGCCTTCGCGTCGATGCAGTTGCAAGGCCTGGTCAAGAGCTTCGCCCTGTGGCCGCAGCTGTCGATGGGTCAGCCGCCGCTATCGGCCGCGCAACAGACGCGCGTGGCCGAAACGGCGGTCGACATGTTCCTGGCCTACTACGGCTGAGCGACCGCGCCGCGGCCACCCGCGCGCCGGATCAGGCCGTGGATGTAGGCCATCTTCTCAAGCACCGGCGGCGCGATCGAGAACGGATACAGGTCGGGCTGACCCATCGCCCGGTTGAGGCTGTTGACCGCGTAGGTCAGCGGCAACCACGCATCGATCAGCCGTCGCAGATCAGCCACGTGATGAGGATCGAACGTGATCTCGGTCTCCATCGTCGTGCTCTCGGCGATGTCGGGCGCGATGCGAATACCGAACGCGGCGGCCATTTCCAGTGTGTCGACGATATGCAGATAGTGCGCCCAGGTCTCGGCCCAGTCCTCCCACGGGTGCATCGTCGCGTAGCGGCTGACGTGACTGCGCTGCCACTGCGCGGGCGCGCCGGTCGCGTAGTAGCGCTGCAGCGCCTGGCCGTAATCCTGTCGGTCGTCGCCGAACAGCGCGCGGCAACGCGCGCGCTCGTCCGGTCCGGCATCGCGCACCAGCCGGTCCCAGTAGTAGTGGCCGATCTCATGGCGGAAATGGCCCAGCAACGTGCGGTAGAGCTCGCCCATCGACACCCGCGCCGCCTCCCGGCGGGCATCGTCGGCTTCCGACAGTGCGATGGTGATGAGGCCATTGTCGTGCCCGGTCATCACCCGGGGCCCGTGCGGCGGGTCGGCCAGGAAATCGAACGACAACGGTTCGGGATCGCCGCTGCCGACGGTCGGTGTGGGCAGGCGCAACCGCAGCAGGCTGTAGAACAGCCGGCGCTTGGCGACCTCGATCCGCCGCCAGGCCTGCAGCCGGTCGTTGTCGGACAGATCCGGGATGGTGCGGTTGTGGCGACAGGCGCGGCAATAGCGCTGGGGAGCGTCGGCAGGCAGCAGCCAGTTGCAGGCCGAATGCGTGGCGTTGCTGCAGAACCGGTAGCGCGGACCGGCGGGCGCGCTCTGCAGCCGCCACGCCGCGCCGTCGGGGATCAGTGCGCCCAGCGTCACCTGCTCGGGCACGAAGCCCAGCCGCGCGCCGCAGCGCAGGCACTCGGTGTTCTCGAAGTACAGCACCTGCTCGCAACGGTCGCACTTGAACAACTGCATGGACGAAATTCCGCTGCGCTCACGCCGCCGCGTCGAGTTCGGTCCAGACCTGGATCGACACCGTGCGCAACGGCCGGTAGCTGGTGAGAAAGGCGACGTCGGCCGCATCGCGTCCGTGCGCGATCACCACCCGGCCCCCGCGTGGGGTCGCCTGGGTGGCATCGAAGGTGTGCCAAGCATCGCCCAGGTACGCTTCGAACCAAGCGTGCATGTCCATCGGCTTGAGGTCGTGCAGCCAGCCCACGACCATCCGCGCCGGAATGTCGAGTGCGCGGCAAAGCGTCATGCCCACATGCGCGAAATCCCGACAGACGCCGGCGCCTTGCGCCAGGGTGTCCTGGGCATCGGTGCCGGCGTCGCTGACGCCATAGCGATAGGCGAGATGGGCGTGGATCCAGCGACGGATCGCCTCGACCTGGGCATGGCCCGGCGCGGCGTCGCCGACGATTTCCAGCGCGCGTGCGTACATCGCCGCGCGGTCGGACGGGCAGTAGCGGCTGGGCAGCAGGAACTGCAGCGTCGATGTCGGCAGGTCGGCCGGCGCGACCGCCGCTGCCGCCGGCATCGCTCCGGGATCGGGCGCGGCGATGGCGCGCGTCTGCAATCGGATGCGGGTCAGTCCCGGCGGCAGGGTGAAACGCTGGCAGCGGTTGCCGAAGCCGTCGAGATACTCGTCGAAACCCAGGGCCGGGTCGAAGCCGGCACGGTCGTTGACGTGCCAGCGCGCGCGGCCGGTCCTGGGCCGCAGCATCGCGATGACAGGCGCGGCGACATCGGTCTCGATCGCGAGTTCGCAGCCTGCGCGGACGTGCATGCGGGGGAACTCATTTCGACGGTGCGCCAGCCTAGAGGCGGGCATGTGCAGCGCTCGTGCAGGCGTGCGGCCCGCTAACGGCACGTTGCCGTGGGTTGGATAGGATGCGCGCTCCACACCCGGACTCGCCCGCATGCATCGACGTTCGTTCCTGCACGGCGGCCTGGTGGCCCTCTGCGCGGCCGCCCTGCCGACCTCGGTTTTGGCCGCCCTGCGCATGGGCGCGCCGGCCCCGTTCGACTTCGCCGCGCTCAAGGGGCGCGCCCGCGCACTGGCGGGCCAGGCGTACACCGCGCGGCCGGCCGCACTGCCCCAGCCGGTGTCAGCCCTCGACTGGGACGCCTACCAGGCGCTGCAGTTCCGCCAGGACCATGCGCTGTGGCACGAGGACGACACCCGCTACCTTGCACAGTTCTTCCACCTGGGCCTGTTCTTCAAGCGCCCGGTCCGCATGCACGCGCTGGCCGAGGGCCAGGCGCGCGAGATCGCCTACGACCCGGCGATGTTCGACTACGGCGCCTCGGGGCTGGACGGCGCCGCACTGCCGACCGATCTGGGCTTCGCCGGCTTCCGACTCAACCGGCGCAGCGATCCCAAGCGCGACTTCGCCGCGTTCCTGGGCGCGAGCTACTTCCGCGCCGTCGGTGGCAGCGGCCAGTACGGGCTGTCGGCACGCGGCCTGGCGGTGGACACCGGCCTGGCGAGGCCGGAAGAGTTTCCCGACTTCACCGACTTCTGGCTCGAGCGTCCGGCGCCGGGCAGCGACACGGTGGTCGTCTACGCCCTGCTCGACTCGCCGTCGGTCGCCGGGGCCTACCGGTTCGCGATCACCCCGGGCGAACCGCTGGTGATGGAGGTCGACTGCGCGCTGTACCCGCGCACCGCGATCGAGCGCCTGGGCATCGCGCCGGCGACCAGCATGTACCAGGCCGGCGAGAACGACCGCCGCATGGCCTGGGACTGGCGACCCGAGATCCACGACAGCGACGGCCTGGCGCTGCACACCGGCAGCGGCGAATGGCTGTGGCGGCCGCTGGAGAATCCGCGCGCGCTGCGGTTCAACGCCTTCGCCGACGACAACCCGCGCGGCTTCGGCCTGCTGCAGCGCGATCGCAACTTCGACCATTACCAGGACGACGGCGTCTTCTACGAGCGCCGGCCCTCGCTGTGGGTGGAACCGCGCGACGGCTGGGGACGCGGCGAGGTGCAACTGGTCGAGATCCCGACCGTCGATGAGACGTTCGACAACGTGGTGGCGTTCTGGCATCCGGCGCAGCCGATCGAGCCCGGTCGCGAACTGCTGTTCGGCTACCGGCTGTTCTGGGGCGAGGCGATGCCGGCGCGTCCGCCGCTGGCCACCTGCATCGCCACGCGCACGGGCCTGGGCGGCCGCATCGGGTTTGCGCGCAAGGCCTGGTCGCAGCGCTTCGCGGTCGACTTCGCCGGCGGCACGCTCGCCGCGCTGGCCGGGCGCAATGCCACGGTCGAGCCGGTGCTGCAGACCACTGCCGGCCAGTTGGAGACCGTCTCGGCCCGCCCGCTGCACGCCGTCGAAGGCTACCGGGTGATGTTCGACATCATCCCGCCAGGGCCTGGCACCGAGCAGCTCGAACTGCGCCTGTTCCTGCGCGATCCGGCCACCGGCCAGGCCCTCAGCGAGACCTGGCTCTACCAGTGGAATCCGCCCCCGCCCGAGGCACGGCAGGTCTACTAGATCGTGGCGTTTGCGTCGCCGTGGCAGCGACTGCACGGCGTGCGGATGGCGGCGGGCGGAGCGGGTCCGCCCGCCGCAGCCTTCACAGGCAGGGATAGATCCTCAAGCCGTGCGGCCCGCCGGCATCGCCCCAGGTCTGGAGCGTGCCATCGCACTCGATCCGGCCGCCGCCGATCGCATTGCCGGCCGCGTCGTAACGCGTCCATTCCGCCCACTCCTGGCCCAGGATCGGCCAGCGCGCGGCGGCGCTGCCCACCACCACGACCCCCAGCACCAGCGACACCATTGCCGCGATCACGCGTCCACGTCTGCTCATCGTGCTTGCCTCCAGTCCGTCGGAAGGATCCCCCGGCGCCAGCCTAGTGGCCCGCGGGGCCGGCAAATGGGGTGCCGGTCACAGCCCGCGATGGGGCCGCGTTCAGCCCCCGGCGTGCTGTGGCAGCGCTAAGCGCCGCAGTCGTGGCGACCGGCTGAGCGGCGTCGGCAGCAGATAGTCGCCCTGCATCAGCGGCAGGGCGAGGCGAGTGAAGCGCACCTCCAGATCGACGCCGGCGCGGCGCCAGGCGTCCCAGACCAGCCGGGTGCAGTAGGTGCCGGCCGGATCGGCGATCCGGAAGCGGGTGCCGCGCATGCCCAGGGCCTCAGCGACCGCGGCGGCGCGCAGGGCCTCGGGCGCATCGACGCGATAGACCGCATAGCCGCGGCTGCGCACCGGGTCGAGGAAGAAGCTCAGCGCATCGACAACCACGCCGTCGGCGCGTCCAGGCACTTCGGAGGGCGTCGCATGCACCACCTGCCAGGCGCCGGGACGCCCGACCAGCATGCCGACATGGCTGAATTGCCCGCCGTCGATCGCCAGCACCATCGCGCTGACCGACTCGGTCCCGCGTCGGAACACCAGATCGCCGGGCTGCGCATCGGCCGGCAACGCGGGGCCACCGGCCAGACAGGCGCTGGCCGCGCACAGTGCCAGCAGTGCGCACCACCAGCGTCGCATCGTCACGTCCTCAGCGCAGGCGGATCTTCCACTTGCCGTCGTCGCGGACCAAGCGGTGCGTCTCGGTCAGGTCCTTGCCGTTGTCGAAGACCACCCGGACCTGCACGCGCGCGGTTTCGCCGTCCTCGTCGATGCTCGACTCGATCACCTCGACCTTGTCGAGGCCGTCATTGGCATCGATCCTGGACTGCATCTCGCCGACGATCATCTGCACCTTGCCCTTGGCCTGCACCATGCCGTTGGCGGGCACATCGGCGAACGAGACCTGCGCGGTGGCTCTCTCGACATCGCCCTTGGCCGCCGCCTCATAGAACGCCTGGATCGCCGCTTCGGGCTTGGCGGACGAACACGCTGCCAGGGCCAGCGTGGCCAGTGCCAGCAAACAGATGGCGGACAGACGGAATCGATGCATGACGCGCTCCTCGCGTTCAGGGGACCGGCAGTTTACCGCCCGCGCCAGGCCGGGACCGTCGGCATGCGGTGCAGGAACGGCGCGGCCGCGCGCCGACTGCAGCAGGCAGGCGTCGCCTGCGGCGTTCGCACTGCGGCTACGTGCGTGCAGGCGGTGCGGCGAGCAGGCCCCGGCGCCGGTACCAAAGCTCCAGCGGCAGGGTCGCCAGCGGCGGCACTGCGGCCGCGATCGCGAGCAGCCAGGCCCACCAGGGCCAGCGCAGGCGCAACGCCGCGACGAGCGCGACGGCGAGATAGGCGAGGAACGCCATGCCATGCAGCCGCCCGAACCACCACACCCCCAGGGCCGTGGTGCCGGTGCCGTACTTGAGGACCATGCCAACCAGCAGGCCGGCCCAGGTGAACGCTTCGATCAAGGCCACCGCCGCGAAGACGCGACCGATGGGCGACAAGGGGGGCGATATCGTCATCCAGGGCACGGTCGCAGGCCGGGCGCCAGGACGCAAGCCGCCCCCGCTCGGTTCAGCGTGCGGAGGCGATGCAGCCGTCGGAGTCACACGCGGATCACCGCCGCACTTCCACGCTGTCGCATCGACCGCCGCGCACGCCCCCGCGCGACGGCGTGCCAACCGATGGAGACACCCGATGGATTCGATCAACCGCAACCAGCCCGAGGACAACCGCCAGGATCTGGCGGCCACGGCGGCGACCGCCCGCATCCGCGACATGTCCAAGGAGGCCGGTGCCTGCTTCTTCTGCACCACGCCCCTGTCCAGCAGCGACACCGGCGGCACCCGGCCGATGTCGATCGAGCAGGCCGACGACGATGGCGTGCTGTGGTTCCTCAGCGCTGCCGACAGCCACAAGAACGCCGAGATCCAGGCCGACCCGAAGGTGCGGCTGTATCTGCAGGCATCCAAGCATTCCGGCTTTCTGGTGCTCGATGGCCATGCCACGGTGAGCCGGGATCGCGACCGGATCGAGGCCTTGTGGAGCCCGATCATGAAAACCTGGTTCACCGAGGGCAAGGACGACCCCCGGATCACCGTGATCCGGGTGCAGCCGCAGGCGGGCTACTACTGGGACAACAAGCACGGCGATTTCGTTGCGGCGACGAAGATGGCGCTCGGCGCCGCGATCGGCAAGACGCTCGACGATTCGATCGAAGGCAACGTCGCGCCGTGATCGCGCACCGGTGGCGGGACGTCCCGTCACCGGTGCGGCCGAGCGGACGCTGCGCGTCGATCGACTCGGATGGAATGGGCTCAGGCCGTGTCGCGGCTCACGGCCCGCATTGCCACATCCCCTCAAATGTGCGGCTCGCGCCATCGCCGCGCTGGTAGGTCAACGTCGCCGGGCGCGGCGGTGACTCGCCGCCACCTGCTGCGGTGCCGGTCTCGACGATATGGATCGTCGTGCCGCGTCCTGTGAATGTGGGGGTCTTGAGCATGCCGTCGAAGCCACCGGGCGCGCGCACCGTCTCCACGACGTCGCCCACCTTCACCACGCCCTGCGCGGGCTCGGCGGCGCCGACCACGCCCTTGGCAAACAACAATGGCGCCTCGCCTTCCTCAGCGAAGCTGCATGCGAGCTCGCCGGTCAACGCCGCATCGGCGATGTCGCGTTCGCTCAAGGTGCCGAGCTGGATCTGCGACCCGTCGCCGCCCTCGGTATCGCCGGTCGCACTGGGCGCAGCGGCATCGGCGACCGGCGCCTGCGTCGGGGGCGGCGTGGTCGCTTCGTGCTGCGCAGTGGCAGGCGCGTCCCCAGCGGGCGCGCACGCCGCGAGCATGCCGGACATCAGGCCCAGGATCGTGGCCTGGGCCGCAGCGCGCACGCGCGGCCGGACGAAAGGTGTGGACATCGTGACCTCCAGTTGGGCGGCCGCGTCTGCGCGCAGCCGGGAGCCTGATGCTCGCCAACCCGCCCTTGGCATTGCGTGAAACAAATGTCATGCGGCCGTGTCGACTGCGCGACCGCCGATGCCCGAATGTCGAGATGATCTGCCAGCCGGAGACCGCATGACGCGTGCCACCCCGCCAATGAAGACGCCGGACGGGCGTTATCTGGTGGTGCGCGGGCGGCTATGGCGCAGTACCGATCCGCATCTGGACGAAAGCGAGCGACAACGGCTGGTGTCGGCACTGATGGACGCGCGCCGCGCGGTCAAGGCGGTACGGGCGGCAGATGATGCCGAGGCGCTCGCCCACGCACGCCGACAGGTGGATGCCGCCAAACGCGGGTTGGGAGAACGCGGCCCGGTGTGGTGGAGCGATGGCGCCCCCGACTACAACCGGCACCTGGTCCGCAATTCGCCGTATGCGGCGTGGTTTGCAGCGCTCGCGGACGCGAAGACGCCCTCCCCGCCGGCGTGACCCCCGTGCCCGCGCGCAGCGCGTCGGCACGACGCCAAGACCGACCGCGATCGCATCGCCGGATGCACACTCCACACGCGCCACTGCCGTTCGTTCCCCAGCGCGTGCTCGTCGCCGGGGTCACCGGCAGCGGCAAGACCACACTGGCCCGACGTCTGGCCACACGCTGGCGCATTCGCGCCAGCGACGCCGACAGCGCGCGTCCATTGAAGCGCGTCTGCTCAGAGCGCCAGCAACTGGCCGAACCGGTCGATGACGGCGCGCGCGCCGCAGCCATGCAGGTCGAAGTCGCGCCGGTAGCCGTAGGTCACCAGCACCAGCGGCGCCCCCGCGGCGATCGCCGCGCCGGCATCGGCTGACGAATCGCCGACCATCAGGCACTGCCCGATGTCGACGCCGAAATGCGCGGCCAGATGCAGCAGCGGCAACGGATGCGGCTTGCGCTCGGGCAGCTCGCCGGCGCCGAGCACCGCGTCGAAGTACTGCGCCAGATCCAGCGCCTCGAGCAGCGGGCCGACGAACGGCGCCGGCTTGTTGGTGCACACCGCCATCCGCACGCCGGCCGCGCGCAGCGCCTGCAGGGTCTCGGGCACCTCGGGATAGATCTGCGGATCGAGCAACAGGCAGTCACGATAGTGCTGCATGAAACGCGGCATCACCGTCTCGACATCGCGTCCGTCGCCGGCGTGCCGCAACGCCGCGGTGATGAGCTGGCGCGCGCCATCGCCGATCCAGCTGCGCACGGTGGCCTCGTCGACCTGGGCATGGCCGAGCTCGGCCAACAGGCGATTCACCGATGCGGCGATGTCCGACGCACTGTCGACCAGGGTGCCGTCGAGATCGAACAGCGCCACCGGCCAGGGAAAACCGGTTGCCTTCGCGGATGCATCGTTCACGCCTGTGCCTCGTCTCGTCGTGCGGGGAAGCTGCCTAGTGTGGGCCATCGCGACGCTCGCGAACGGCCTGCAACGCTGCGTTCGCCCCGACACGCGTGCATGGCGCGCATCGCGCGCCTATGCTCGCTTCGCGGCGTTGCCGCCTGCTCTGGAGTCCTGCGATGCCGATCACCACCACCGCCACGACGCGATCCAACGACGCCCCGCGCCTGCTGCGCACGCTGTGCAACCACTGGCGGCACAAGTTCGAGATCCGCCGCGACCACGACACGCACGCGTTCGTCCCGTTCGCCGGCGACGAAGCGGGTGCGGATTTCGTCGTCGAAGGCGATGCGCTGCGGATCGTCCTGACCCAGCCCGATGCCGAGGCGATCGCCCGCTATCAGCAGGTCATCGAGAACCATCTGCAACGCTTTGCACGCGACGAGACGCTGGCCTTCGACTGGCAGCCGGCCTGACAATCAGCTAGATCTCCGCCTCGCCGAACAGGCCGGCCTGCTGCGGCAGGTCTTCGGGCTCGCGAAAGCCGCCCAGGCCGACACCGACGAGCCGGTAGCGGGTCGAGGCCGGCAGATCCACGCGCTCGCGCAATGCCAGCGCGATCCGCGTGAGTTCGGCCTGCGAGGCCGGCGGCGCATTGGGCGTGAAGCTGCGCGTGAGAATGCGGAATTGCGCGGTCTTGAGCTTGAGCACGACCGTCCGCCCCACGCGCGCGGTCTTGCGCGTGGCCGCCCAGGTCTTCTCCGCCAGCCGTTCGATCATCGGCGCCAGCGCTTCGAGTGGCAGATCGGTCTCGAACGTGTCCTCCGAGGAGATCGACTGTACCGGCTGGTCCGGCTCGACCGGGCGTTCGTCGATGCCGCGCGCGCGCTGGTAGAGCCGCGCGCCGAAGGTGCCGAAACGCCGCTCGAGCGCGTCGAGCGACAGCCCGCGCAACTCGCCGACCGTGGTCACGCCGAGCTCGGCGAGCTTCTTCTCCATCACCTTGCCGACGCCGGGGATCAGGCCGACCTTCAATGGCGTCAGGAACGCTTCGATCTGACCCGGCTTGACCACGAACAGGCCGTCGGGCTTGCGCCAATCCGAGGCGATCTTGGCCAGGAACTTGTTCGGCGCCACGCCCGCCGACGCCGTCAGCTGAGTTGCCTCGCGGATCTGCGCACGGATCGCTTGCGCGGTCGCGGTGGCGCTGGGCGAAGGGATTTTCGGTGCAGTGACGTCCAGATAGGCTTCATCGAGCGACAGCGGCTGCACCAGGTCGGTGTGCTGCAGGAAGATCTCGCGCACCTGGCGCGAGACCGCCTTGTAGCGCGGGAAATCCGGCGGCACGAACACCGCATCCGGGCACAGCCGCTCGGCGGTCACCGCCGGCATCGCCGAGCGCACGCCGTAGGGCCGGGCCTCGTAGGAGGCCGCGCAGACCACCGAGCGCGCGCCGCGCCAAGCCACGACGACCGGCCGCCCACGCAGCGACGGATCGTCGCGCTGCTCCACCGACGCGTAGAACGCGTCCATGTCGATGTGGAGGATCTTGCGCACACGCCATTATCGCCGGCGCGGCGGGCGCCGGCGCGATGCCGGCGGCAGGCGTTCAGATCGCCGGCGGCGGCTCGGCCACGATCGGCAAGCGCACGATCGCCACCGTTGCGTCGTCGGGATCGGCGGTGATCGCGAAGCCCAACTGGCGGCACATCGCCAGCATCGTGGTGTTCTCCCGCAGCACCTGCCCCTCGACCATCCGCAGCCCCTGCCAGCGGGCGTACTCGATCATGATCCGCATCAGCCGCCAGCCCAGGCCCGCACCCTTGAGATCGGAGCGCACCATGATCCCGTACTCGCCGGTGTCGTAGTTCGCATCGGCCAGCAGGCGCACCGCGCCGAGCATCTCGCCCGTGGCCGGGTCGATCGCCGCCAGCGCGATCGAGCGCGCATAGTCGAGCTGGGTCAGCCGGGCAATGAACTCGTGACTGAAGTGGCGCACTGCGCTGAAGAAACGCAACCGCAGGTCGTCGGTACTGACCCGCTCGAAGAAGCGCAGGAACATCGCCTCGTCCTCCGGCCGCACCGGGCGCACGAACACGTCGCTGCCGTTGCCCAGCGCGATCGTGCGCTCCCACTCCTTGGGGTACGGGAACACCGCAAAGCGCGGGTGCCCGCGGCCGGGATGCAGCCGCTGCACCGGACCGACGGCGACCCGCGCATCGACCGCGATCACCCCGTCGCGGTCGGCGAGCAGCGGATTGACGTCGACTTCCTGGAGCTCGGGGATGTCGGCGGCCATCTGCGCCAGCTTCACCAGCAGCAGCGCGACCGCCCGCTCGTCGGCCGCCGGCACATCGCGGTAGGCCTTGAGGATGCGCGCCACACGCGTGCGTCCGATCAACTCGTGCGCCAGGCGCAAGTCCAGCGGCGGCAGCGCCAGGGCTTTATCGTCGATGATCTCCACTGCCGTGCCGCCTCGGCCGAAGACCACCACCGGGCCGAAGGTCGGGTCGTCGGCGATGCCGGCGATCAGTTCGCGCGCCTTGGGCCGCACGACCATCGGGTGCACGGTCACGCCGTCGATCCGCGCCTGCGGGCGGGCGGCCCGTGCGCAGCGCAACAGGTCGTCGGCGGCGTCTCGCACCGCCTCCACGCTCGCCAGGTTCAGGCGCACGCCGTCGATGTCGGATTTGTGCGGGATGTCGCGCGACCAGATCTTCACCGCCACCGCGCCGCCGCGCTCGAGCAGGGCCGTCGCCGCCTCGGCGGCCGCGTCGGCATCGGGCACCGGAATCGCTTCGGCAATCGGGATGTCGTAGGCGGCGAACAACCGGGCGATCGCTGGCGGGTCGAGCCAGCGCTGGCCTTCGGCGAGCGCCGCCTCGACGACCGCGCGCGCGCTGGCGGCATCGACGTTGAAGTCGTCGGGCAGGCTGGGCGGCGTCTCCATCAACGCGCGCTGCGCCTGCTGGTGCCGCACCAGGTACATGAAACCGCGCACGGCCCCGGCCTCGCTGGTGAAGGCATGCACGCCAGCGTCGGCCAGGATCCGCCGCGCCTCGGGATGCTCGCCCACCAGCACGCCGAACACCGGCTTGCGCGCGGCCTCGCGCGGATGCGCGCGCAGCGTCTCGACGACCGCCCGCGCGACCTCGGGCGGCGAGGACAGCACGGTGGGCACGTTCATGACCAGGATCGCGTCGTTGTCCCGGTCCTGCAGCAGCGCGGCCAAAGTCGCGGCGTAGCGCGGGCCGTCGGCGTCGCCGAGCATGTCGACTGCATTGCGGCGCGACCAGCCGCGCGGCAACGCGGTATCGAGCGTCTCGAGCGTGGCATCCGACAGCGCGGCGCGCTCGCCGCCCAGATCGACCAGGCGGTCGAGTGCGAGCATGCCCACGCCGATGCCGTTGGTCATCACCGCCAAACGGTTGCCGGGCGGCATCCGCAGCCGCGACAGCGTGGCGGCCGCGGCGAACAGTTCGTCGAGCGCATGGACGCGCAGCAATCCGGCGCGCCGGAACGCCGCGTCGTAGACCGCGTCCGGGCTGGCCAGCGCGGCGATGTGGGTCTGCGGCGGCTCGGCGCTGCGCGCATGTCGGCCGGGCTTAACCACCACGACCGGCTTGGCGCGCGCCGCGGCGCGCGCGGCCGACAGGAACTTGCGGGCATCGCGCACGCGCTCGACGTAGAGCAGGATCGCGCGGGTGTGGCGGTCGGTGGCGAAGTAGTCGAGCAGATCCGCGAAGTCGACATCGAGCGCATCGCCGAGCGAGGCGACGGCCGAGAATCCGATCCCGCGCGAGCGGCCCCACTCGATCATGCCGGCCGCCACGGCGCCCGACTGCGAGATCAGCGCCAGTTCGCCCGGTGCCGGCGCGTGCGCGGCGAAGCTCGCGAACAGCCGCGCATGCGGCGCGATGACGCCCAGGCAGTTCGGCCCGACGATGCGCAGGCCGCGGGTACGCGCGACCTCGGCCAGCGCGGCGTTGTACGAGCCCGGCCCACTGCCCATGTCACGCGTGAGCACGATCGCGGCCTTGGCGCCACGATCGGCGGCGGCGCGCGCCACATTCGCCACATCGGCCGGCGGTGCCGCGATGATCACTAGTTCGGGCGCGAAGGGCAGCGCCTCGAGTGAGGTCACTGCCTCCACACCATCGATCTGTGCGTGACGCGGGTTGACCAGACCGATCGGTCCGGTGAATCCGCCCTCGCGCAACTGCTGCAGCACCAACCGCCCGAGCGAACGCGGCCGTGGGCTGGCGCCGACGACGGCGACCGACGCCGGCCGGAACACCGATTCCAGTGCGTAGATGCTCATCGGCGCGCGTCTGGCCTCCCGCTGGACGAGGGGCTGACGATACACGAGGCCGGGTGCCCACTGCCTGGGGCGAACCGACGCAGGCGACGCAACTGGGCTCACATCGCCAGGTTCGTTCGCCATACGGCGGCAACAGCTGTGTCGGCCTGACGACCACGACCACACGCTCGGCAATCCAGGCGTCCGAGGCACACGGTCGGGACCGCCAGCATCGGCAGCGGCATCGCTTCTCGGGCGTGACGGCGTCCACTAAGCTGGTCGGATGCGCACGCCTTCTGATTTCCAGCTGCGGATCCGCCTCGACAGCGTCATGCTCGGGCCGGGCAAGGCGGACCTGCTGGCGGGCATTCGCGAGACGGGTTCGATCTCGGCGGCCGGCCGCCGCATGGCAATGAGCTACCGACGCGCCTGGCAGCTGGTCGAGGAGATGAATCTCTACTTCGGTTCGCCGGTCGCCGCGACGCTGACCGGCGGCAAGGGCGGCGGCGGAGCGGCGTTGACGCCGCTGGGGGATCAGGTCCTGACGCTTTATCGCAGCATGGAGGCGAACTGCCGGGACGCGATCGCCGACGACCTGGCGCAACTGCACCGTCTGCGGCGCTGAACCGATTTCTCGAGTAGCTGGCGGACGCCGTTAGAGGCGTTCTGACATCCCTCCAGTCGATACCGCGATTAGCGGCGAGGGCGTTCGACTTCGGACAGGCAGCCGCCTGCCGGCCGGAAGCCGCTCTTCCCTCGGTCAGGACATCCTGTCCTGACTCGGGCGCGCCTGCTCCGCTTCGCGGATCGGTCCGACCCGGCGAAGCACGCCGGGCGTTCACCCGCTCGCGCGGCATGCCGCGCAAGCTGAAGCGGGCTCACCCATGGCGCGCTCGGCGCGGCCACCGGCCGCCAGTCTGCTGCTCTGAGGCGTCTGCAACCCGTCTACGGGAAGCCAAGCGCCGCTCCATCAAGCGAAGCTGCGGACCTTCAATCTCAGTGCGTTGCACTGTTCGGCGATTGCGATGGCGGAATGGATGAGGGGCGGTCGTTTGCGCTGCACTGCCTCGCGACCTCAGCAATGGGCGCGAGGCTGCAATAGCACGCACGGCGTTCTGCCTCAGGCGCGCGCCCGCCCCGCTTCGGGCATCGGTCCGACCCATCGCCAAAATTGGGGGCCAAAAAAAGGTTCTTCGCAGATTAGCGGGGAGTCCTTTGCCAGCCACCGTTACGCTTGATGCCTGATTCCAGGGCGCAAGGGTGAGGGGATGTTCGACCGGAAGACGATCAA
>NZ_JBDJMI010000034.1:0-31405 GCF_039673825.1 Luteimonas sp. TWI662
GGCGCCGGCCCCGGCGCCTGCCGCGCCGCCGGCTGCCGATGCGCCGGCCGCGGACGCCGCCGACCAGGAGTGATCCCATGCCCAAGTTCTTCATCAACCACCCGGTCTTCGCCTGGGTCGTCTCGATTCTGATCTCGCTCAGCGGCCTGATCTCGCTGCTGAACATGGGCGTCGAGTCGTATCCGTCGGTGGCGCCGCCGCAGGTGACCATCTCGGCGACCTATCCCGGCGCGGATGCGCAGACCACCGAGCAGGCGGTGACCCAGGTCATCGAGCAGCAGCTCACTGGCATCGACAATCTGCTGTACTTCAGTTCGACGTCCAGCGCCAATGGCCGGGCGAGCGTCACGCTGACCTTCGAGACCGGCACCGACAGCGACATCGCCCAGGTGCAGGTCCAGAACAAGGTCGCCCTGGCCACGCCGCGGCTGCCCAGCGAGGTGGTCCAGCAGGGCGTGGTCGTCGCCAAGGAGAACACCGGCTTTTTGATGGTGGTCGGCCTGCGTTCGAGCGACCCATCGATGGACCGCAATGCGATCAACGACCTGATCGCGGCCCGTGTGCTCGAGCAGTTGGCGCGCGTGCCCGGTGTCGGCAATACCCAGCACTTCGGTGCCGAGTATGCGATGAACATTTGGCTCAATCCCGACAAGCTGCAGGGCTACGGCCTGTCGGCGACCGAGGTGCTGGCGGCGGTGCGGGCGCAGAACGTGCAGTTCGCCGCCGGCTCGATCGGTTCCGACCCCGCGCCCGAGGGCGTGGGCTTCAGCGCGACCGTGTCGGGCGAAGGCCGTTTCAGCACGCCCGAGCAGTTCCGCGACATCATCCTGCGCACCGACGCCAATGGCGCGGTCGTGCGTCTGGGCGATGTGGCGCGGGTCGCCTTTGGTCCGTCGAGCTACGGCTTCGACACCAAGTACAACGGCCAGCCGACCGGCGCGGTCGCGATCATGCTCCAGCCCGGCGCCAATGCGCTGGGCGTGGCCGAGGCGGTGACTGCGCGGCTCGACGAGCTGTCGGCCACGTTCCCGCCCGGCGTCGAATGGTTCAAGCCGTTCGACAGCACCACGTTCGTGACGATCTCGATCAAGGAAGTGGTCAAGACGCTGATCGAGGCGGTCATCCTGGTGTTCCTGGTGATGCTGCTGTTCCTGCAGAACCTGCGCGCGACGATCATCCCGACCCTCGTGATCCCGGTCGCGCTGCTGGGCACGTTCCTGGGCCTGAGCGCGCTCGGCTTCACGGTCAACCAGCTGACGCTGTTCGCGATGGTTCTGTCGATCGGCATCGTGGTCGACGATGCGATCGTGGTGATCGAGAACGTCGAGCGCATCATGGCCGAGGAGCACCTGCCCCCGCGCGAGGCGACGATCAAGGCGATGGGCCAGATCACCGGCGCAGTGGTCGCGATCACCGTCGTGCTGGCCGCGGTGTTCATCCCTAGCGCGCTGCAGGGCGGCGCTTCGGGCGAGATCTACAAGCAGTTCGCGATCACCATCGCGGTGTCGATGGGCTTCTCGGCGTTCCTCGCCCTGGGCTTTACCCCGGCGCTGTGCGCCACGTTCCTCAAGCAGCACGAACCGCACGGCAACAAGCGCGAGAACGTGGTCTTCCGCGTCTTCAACAAGTACTACGACCGCATCAACGACACCTATGTTGGCCACATCACCAGCGTCGTTCGGCATTCGCCGCGCTGGATGGTGCTGTTCGTGCTGCTGGCGCTGGTCTGTGGCCTGCTGTACGCCAGGCTGCCGAGCAGCTTCGTGCCCGAGGAAGATCAGGGCTATGCGATGGTGATCGTGCAACTGCCGCCCGGCGCCAGCCTGCAGCGCACGCAGGCGGTCATGGACCGGGTCTACCAGACCTTCCGCGGCCAGGAGAACCCGGAGACCGGCGAGCGGACGGGCGGCGTGCCCGGCTTCAAGAACATCCTGCAGGTCTCGGGCTTCAGCTTCGTGGGCATGGGCGAGAACGTCGGTATGGCGTTCGTCGAGCTCGAGCACTGGGACGAGCGCGACGTCAGCATCGACGAGTTCGTCAATCAGGCCAACGGCATGCTCTACGGCGCAGTGCCCGAAGCGCAGATCTTCGTCGTCAATCTGCCGACGATCCAGGGCCTGGGCCAGTTCGGCGGCTTCGACATGTACCTGCAGGACCGCACCGGCCAGGGCCAGGCGGCGTTGACCGAAGCCCGCAACAAGCTGCTGGCCAGTGCCGCGGGCAAGTCCGACACGGTCGTGGGCGTGCGCCCCAATACCCTGGAGGCCGCGCCGCAGTTGGGTCTGCACGTCGATCGCGTGCAGGCGCAGGCAATGGGCCTGTCGGTGCAGGACGTCTACAACGCGATCCAGCTGATGCTCGCGCCGGTGTACGTCAACGACTACTTCTCGGAAGGACGCATCAAGCGGGTGAACATCCGTGCCGACGCGCCCTACCGCACCGGTCCGGAGTCGTTCGAGCGCTTCTATACCCCGGCGCCGGGCACGGCCGCCAACGGCCAGCCGGCGATGGTGCCGCTGAGCAACGTGGTCTCGGCCGAGTGGGGTACCGCCTCGCCGTCGCTGAGCCGCTACAACGGCTACTCGGCGGTCAACATCGTCGGCGCCCAGGCGCCCGGCCGCAGCACCGGCGAGGCGATGGCGGCGATGGAAGGCATCGTCACCGACGAGTTGCCGCCGGGCTTCGGCTTCGACTGGGCGGGCATGTCCTACCAGGAGATCATCGCCGGCAACACCCAGACGCTGCTGCTGGTGCTGTCGGTGGTCGTGGTGTTCCTGTGTCTGGCCGCGCTCTACGAGAGCTGGTCGATCCCGGTGGCAGTGCTGCTGGTGGTGCCGCTGGGCATCCTCGGCGCGGTGGTGTTCACGATGCTGCGTCCGGGGCTGTCGAACGACCTGTTCTTCCAGATCGGCATGATCACCGTGATCGGTCTGGCGGCGAAGAACGCGATCCTGATCGTGGAGTTCGCGGTGCAGCAACGGGCAGAGGGCAAGACTCTGCGCGAGGCGACGGTCGAGGCGGCGCGGTTGCGCCTGCGGCCGATCCTGATGACCTCGTTCGCGTTCATCCTGGGCGTCACGCCGATGGCACTGTCGACCGGCGCCGGCTCCAACGCGCGCCACGCACTGGGCACCGGCGTGATCGGCGGCATGCTGTTCGCGACGTTCCTGGGCCTGCTGCTGATCCCGGTGTTCTTCGTGATCGTCCGGCGCGTGCTGGGCGACAAGATGGACGAGCCCGATCCCAAGGCGATCGCCGCGCATCAGGCCCGCAACGAGACACCGCAGGCCCACTGAGGCGCGCGGTGGCATGACCCAAGGGCCGTCCCGTGCGCGGGGCGGCCCTTTTTTTGAAGTCGGGGGAGCTTGCGTCTGCTCGCTTTACCAGGCAGCTCTTCTCCGGCGCGCGTCACGCCGGCCGGGGACTGCTCCCCGGCTCGGTCAGCCCGCTCCGCGGTCCGCCCCGGCGAAGCGCGCCGGGCGTTCGTGTGGGCTGCGCGGCATGCCGCGCGAGCAGCCCGCACTCACCCATGGCTGACTCGCCGCCGCGGGCCATCCCTGGCCCGCTATCGCAATCCCCGACCAGCACGACGCACTGAGGCCGACAGCGCGCGCCTTCTTCAAGCAGGCGACTCCGTATCCAACCGAAGTCGGGTTGCCAATGTCCGCAGCAGCGGACTGACGGTCGGTGGCCGCGTCGAGCGCGCCAGGGGCGGCGCGCGCCCGAGTCAAGGCAGGGTGAGCATGGATGGCGTGCGCGGCACTGCCGCGCATCTATGCGAACGCCACGCGTGCTTCGCGTGGCCGGACCGCGAAGCGGCCTTGCCGAGGGAAGAGCAGCTTCCGGCCGGCAGGCCGTTGTCCATCCGAAGTCAAGCGCGCCTTCGACTTTTAAGACAAGTACTTCGTGTGCGCTCGCGCGAAAGGCAGACAAGTGGCGCGTGGTCTGTGAGCCCATCGGTCGTATGCTGTCGCGCCGCGATCGCCCCAGTCGTGTCATGACCGTGATGTCCGTATCCCCGCGCCGACCACTGCGCATCGCCATCGTCGGCTACGGCACCGCCGGCCAGGCGTCTGCTGTGCTGCTCGCGCGCGACGGCCACCGGGTCGAGGTCTACGAGCGCGCGCCGGCGCCCGGGCCGGTGGGCGCCGGCTTCCTGCTGCAGCCCAGCGGCCTGCAGGTGCTCTGGCGCATGGGCCTGTTGCCGCAGGTGCTCGGCCATGGCGCACGCGTGGATCGCCTGTTTGGCGAAACGCCCTGCGGCCGCGCGGTCATGGACATCCGCTACGCCGGGCTCGACCCGCGCCTGTATGGCCTGGGCATGCAGCGCGGCGCGCTGTTCGAACTGCTCGACCAGGCCTGGGGCGAGCGCACCGCATTGCATCCCGGCGTTACGGTCGCCGGCCCGGACGAGGCCGACGACCGCTGGCTGGTCGACGCGACCGGGCAGCGCCATGGGCCGTTCGACCTGGTCGTCGTCGCCGACGGCGCGGCGTCCCGGCTGCGTGCCCGGATCGGCGGTGTGCGCCACGATCGGGTCTATCCGTGGGGTGCGCTGTGGTGCCTGCTGGCCGCACGCGACTGGCCATTCGCCAACGCGTTGCGCCAGCGCTATGTCGCCGCGCGTCGGATGGTCGGCCTGCTGCCGGTCGGCGGGCGGCCCGGCGATTCCGAGCCGCGGTTGAGCTTCTTCTGGAGCCTGCCGATCGCCGGATTCGACGATTGGCAGGCGACCGCGCTCGATCGTTGGCACAACGAGGTCGCCGCCATCTGGCCCGAGGCGGCGGCCTTGCTCGATGCGACCACGACACATGCCCAGCTGGCGCGCGCGAGCTATCGCGACGTCGTGCTACGACGCTGGCATCGTGGCCGCTGGGTGCTGCTCGGCGACGCGGCGCATGCGATGAGCCCGCAGCTGGGGCAGGGCGTGAACATGGCGCTGCTCGATGCCGAGGCGCTGCGCGACGCGTTGCGCTCGCACGCCCCCGCCGACGCACTGCCGGTCTACCAGCAACTGCGCGCGCGGCACGTCGGGATCTACCAATTCTGGAGCCGGTGGCTCACCCCGATCTTCCAGTCCGACCGCGATCTCATCGCGCGGGCGCGCGATGTGGCGTTCCTGCCGATGGGGCGGATGCCCGGTGGACGCGGGCACATGCTGCGCGTGCTCAGCGGCACCCAGCGCGGCGCCTTCGGCGCGCTTGCGTTGGCGCCAGACTTCGTCGAAGCCTTGCAGGCGCCGGTTGACGCGTTCGACGGGGCTGCGGTCGGGTCGTCGATGGCCTGACCGGCGCGCCTGGCATGGGCGAGAATCGGCGCAGGTCCGAGGATGGAGACGCGCGCCATGGCCACAGACGCCACCCACGAGGTCGACAACCAGCCGCCGGAGTTCGCGCCGCGCGACCTCTGGCACGACGATGTCGCGCTGCGCGAGGCCGTGGCCCGCGAAGGTGGCGACGCTTTCGCCGATCGACTGGCGGGATATGGCGTCCTCGCCGGCGATGCGCTCTACGCCGCAGGCTTCGACGCCAACCGCGATCGGCCGCGGCTGCGCACGCACGACCGTTTCGGCCACCGCATCGACTGCGTCGAGTTTCACCCCGCCTACCACCAGCTGATGGAGGCCGCGATCGGCCATGGCGTCGCCGGCCTGTCGTGGGCGCAACCGGAGCCCGGCGCGCATGTGGCGCGCGCGGCGCTGGCGTATCTGCATCACCAGGCCGATGCCGGCACCAGTTGCCCGCTGACGATGACCCACGCCGCGGTCCCGGTGCTGCGCCGCGAGCCACGCCTGCGCGCCTGGGCCGACAAGGTCGCGACGATGCGCTACGACGCCCGCGATGTGCCGGTCGAAGACAAGGCGGGCGTCACGCTGGGCATGGGCATGACCGAGAAGCAGGGCGGCAGCGATGTGCGCAGCAACACCACGCGGGCGACCCCGACGAGCGACGAGGGGGCCTATACGCTGCGCGGCCACAAGTGGTTCTTCTCGGCGCCGATGTCCGACGGCTTCCTGGTGCTGGCGCAGGCCGGCGCCGGGCCGAGCTGCTTCCTCATGCCCAGACGCCTGCCGGGCGGCGAGCGCAACGACTTCCGGCTGATGCGGCTCAAGGACAAGCTCGGCGATTGGAGCAACGCCTCGGCCGAGATCGAGTTCGATCGCGCCTGGGCGCTGCGGGTCGGCGAGGCGGGCCGCGGCGTGGCGACGATCCTGGAAATGGTGATGCTGACCCGGCTCGATTGCATGCTCGCCGCCGCCGCGCAGATGCGCATGGCGCTGGCCCAGGCGCTGCATCATGCCCGCCACCGGCGTGCGTTCGGCCGCGCGCTCGCCGAGCAGCCGCTGATGCGCAACGTGCTCGCCGATCTTGCGATCGAAGCCGAGGCGGCGGTCGCCCTGGCGCTGCGTGTGGCCGGCGCAGTCGACGCTGCGCCGCGCGACCCGGCGCAGGCGGCCTTCGCGCGTGTGGCCACAGCGATCGGCAAGTACTGGCTGTGCCGACGCGCGCCGGCGTTCGTCAACGAGGCGCAAGAATGCCTCGGTGGTGCGGGCTACATCGAGGAATCGATCCTGCCGCGCCTGTACCGGCAGGCACCGCTGAACTCGATCTGGGAGGGCAGCGGCAACCTGCAATGCCTGGACGTGCTGCGCGCGCTCGCACGCGAACCCAAGGTCATGGCGGCGCTGCAGGCGCAGATCGAGGCCGCACGCGGCACGGATGCGGCGTTCGACGCTGCGGCAGACCGTCTTGCCGACCAGCTCGCCGACGCGGCGCGTGCCCCGCAGGACGCCGAACCGCAGGCACGGCGGCTGGTGGAGGCGACCGCGCTGGTCCTGCAGGGAGCGGCGTTGCTGCGCGCGAACAGTCCCGTCGCCCCGGCATTCTGCGCCAGCCGGCTGGCCAGCGCCCATGCGCTGGCGCTCGGCACGCTTGAGCGCGGAATCGATCTCGACGCGCCGCTGGCGCGCGTGCTGCCGGACTGACGCGGGACGGGCGTCGGCAAGATCAAATGGGACGCGGCGCTGGTGCTCGCGCGTCTCATGGTGTCTCCGGCCATGCCAGGGTGGGGCACGTCCGCGGGCAGGTGGCCCTGGGGCATCCCCCAGGGTTGACGACGGTCGTCGATTGGTTTATTAATTAAGTAATTCGTTAACTAATTGGGCCGCTATGGACCGTGTCTTCGAAGCGCTGGCCTCGACGCCGCGCCGACAAATCCTTGCCTACCTCCACGCTGGCGAGCTGACCGCCGGCGAGATCGCCGAGCGGTTCGACTTCAGCAAGCCCGCGCTGTCGGGGCATCTGCGCATCCTTGAGCAGGCCGGACTGATCGCCCGCGAGAAACGTGGCCAGTTCGTGCATTTCCGGCTCGTGCCCGAGCGTCTGGCCAACACCGTCTTCGCCTGGGCGTCGGAGCTGTGCCCGGTGGCGCGTCCGCTCAAGCGTGAGCGCCGCAAGGCCGCGGACTGACGCATCTATCCGACAGGAACCTGACGATGCTGCATACGACCGAGGTTTCCGAGACGTTTCCCGGCGTCCGCCTGCCGTCGCACAGCGGCGGCCTGCCGGTCGAGGTCACGCTGATCGCGCAATTGGCACCCGGCCAGGGCGATCCGCTGATCGCCGATGCCGCCCGGCGCCAGCGCGGGCATCCAGGCTTCGTCGACGCGCACGACGAACCCTCGTCGCGGATCGGCGCGATGGATCTGGAACGCGGCGATCCGTCCTCGCTCTACACCTTCAGCGTTGGCCCGGGCGGCCATCCCTTCCACCGTCACGCCGGCAACCGCATGTTCACCGCGGTCTCGGGCAGCGCCGGCGCGCAACTGCGGTTCTCGACCGCATCGCAGGCGCAGCTCGATGCCGATCCGGCCGCGTTCATGCGTGCGTTGCATCTGGTCGACATTCCGCCGGACTGCTTGTTCACCGTGCGCTTCGGCGGCGGCACCTGGCACCAGTTCGTCTCGCGCAGTCCGGCGCTGCCGCACCCGGCGCTGTTCGCGCTGTCCTGCCATCCCGATGAACTGTCGGGCGAACTGCCGGCCGACGTGCGCCGGCGCGTGCTCGACAACGCCGCCGATATTCCCTCGCTGACCGAACTGCTGCCGCCGGCGGTGCAGGCGCTGCTCGACGCGGCGTTGCGCGCGCCGGCGCGTATTGCGACGACCTCGTTGTCGCTGCACGTGCCGCCGACGTCGCTGGCGGCGCGTGTGTGCGCCGGGGTCCGGGCTTGGACGGGACGCCTGCGTCGGCGGCTGCCGGCGCGGCGCGCCAGCGGGTTCCGAACCGAAAACGTCGGCCGCCGCCAGGTCGACCGAATCGTCCCGCCGCCCGGTTCGCTGCTGCAGGCGCAGCTGCCGGGCGCCGGGCACGAGGACGCGGTGGCGGTCTGCCTGGAGGCTGGGGAGTGCGCCGACGCGCGGCCGGCGACGGCGATGGCCGCGCTGCTCGAAGGATTCGTCGCCAATCCGCCGTCCGGTGTGACGCAGCTGATGGCGTTTCGCAACATGCTCGTGCGTCCGTTCGGCCTGCGGACCTCGCCGCTGGGCTGCCCGGCGTCGTCGCTGCTGTCGGACGAGGCGCCGGGCCGCTTCGCCGGGCGTTTCCCGGTGCTGGCCGAACGCGCATCCACCGATGGCGACTGCGTGGAGGTCGTGCTCGGTGCCGACGACCGGCACCTCGCGTTCCGCACCTGCATTCGCGTCGAGGCGTTGCCCGGCGGTGGCCTGCGCTGCGCGATGGCGACGCGTGTGCGCACGCGCAACTGGTTCGGGCGCTTCTACCTGGCGACGATCCGGCACGTGCACATGGCCTACATCGCGCCGGCGATGCTGCAACTGGCGGTCGATCACGCGGTCCGGGGGCTGGGCGTCGGTGCCGCCGCCGGGGGCACGAGTGCGCGGCCCCGCGGGCCGGGCACAGTCGCCGCGCAGCCTCAGTCGATGAACTGCAGTTTGGCCAGTTCCGCGTAGAGGCCGCCCTGGGCCAGCAGTTCGGCGTGCGTGCCCTGGGCGACGATCCGCCCACGGTCGAGCACGACGATGCGATCGGCCTTGAGGATCGTCGCCAGCCGATGCGCGATGACCAGCGTGGTGCGGCCCTGCATCAGGCGGGCGAGCGCGTGCTGCACCGCATGCTCGCTTTGCGCGTCGAGCGCCGAGGTCGCTTCGTCGAGCAGCAGGATCGGTGCGTCGCGCAGCAGCGCGCGGGCGATCGCGATCCGCTGCTGCTGGCCGCCCGACAGGCGCGCGCCGCGTTCGCCGAGCTGGGCGTCGTAGCCTTCGGGCAGGTCGACGATGAACTCGTGCGCCTCGGCCGCGCGCGCCGCGGCCTCGACCTCGGCGTCGGTCGCGTCGAGCCGGCCGTAGCGGATGTTGTCGCGGGCACTGGCGGCGAAGATCGTCGGGTGCTGCGGGACCATCGCGATCAGCTCGCGCAGTGCCGCGGGATCGAGCGTGCGCAGGTCCGCGCCGTCGATCGACAACGCGCCGGTCTCCGGGTCGTGGAAGCGCAGCAGCAGCGACAGCACCGTGCTCTTGCCCGCGCCGGAAGGACCTACGAGCGCCACCGTTTCGCCGGGCGCGACGTGCAGCGTGAAGCCATCGAGCGCCGGGGTGTCGGGGCGGCTCGGGTAATGGAAGGTGACCCCGTCGAAACGCAACGCGCCGCGCGCCGGCTGGACGATCGCGGCGGGCGTGGCCGGTGCCCGGATCGACGGCGATTCGTCGAGCAGTTCGGAGATCCGGCCCATGCCGCCGGCGGCGCGCTGCAGGTCGTTCCAGACCTCGGCCAGCGCACCGACCGAGCCGGCGCCGAACAGCGCGTAGAGCACGAACTGGCCCAGCGTGCCGGCGCTCATCCGTCCGGCGACCACATCGTGCGCGCCCGACCACAACACCACGGTGACCGCACCGAAGATCAGCGTGATCGCGATCGCGGTGATGATCGCCTGCAACCCGATGCGCCGGCGCGCGGTCGCGACCGAGGTGCGCACGGCATCACCGAAACGGCCGCGCTCGTAGGGTTCGCGCGCATGCGCCTGCACGGTGCGGATCGCGCCCAGCGTCTCGTTGGCCAGCGCGTTCGCATCGGCGATGCGATCCTGGCTCTGCCGCGAGACCTTCTCCAGCTTGCGCCCGCCCAGCACCAGCGGCAGCACGAACAGCGGAATGCCCACCAGCGTGTAGGCCGCAAGGCGCGGACTGGTGACCACCAGCATCGTCAGGCTACCGAGCACCATCACCACACTGCGCAACGCGACCGACATGGTCGTGCCGACGACCGAGCGCAGCAGTTCGGTGTCCGCGCTCAGGCGCGAGACCAGGTCGCCACTGCGGTTCTGCTCGAAGAACGCCTGGTCCAGGTCCAGCAGGTGCCCGTAGAAGCGGTTGCGCAGGTCGGCGACGACGCGCTCGCCCAGCAGCGAGACGAAGAAGAACCGCGCTGCGGTCGCCAATGCCAGCGCGACCGCGACGACCAGCAGCAGCGCGAACGCGGTGTCGATCTGATCGCCGCCGGTGAAGCCGTGGTCGATCATGCGTCGCACCGCCAGCGGCAGACTCAGCGTCGCCAGCGACGAGGCCGCCAGTGCGATCAGCCAGGCGACGAACAGGCCGCGCTGGCGCATGACGAACGGCCACAAGGTTTTCAGTGCACCGATGCGCACCTTCGGTTTGCCGGGCTCAGCCACGGTGGAGCGGGATCGGAAGGCCATCAGGCATTGTCGTCGATGCGGATACGGTTTCGGGTGGCATCGCGCAGCCGGGTTTTCAAGTCGGCGACGCGGTCGAGCGGCAATTCGATGCGCAACAGCGCGCCGTCGGCATCGAAACGCTCGTCGAGCTTGTGTGCGTCGGCCGCCGGCAGTGCGGCGTGCAACGTGCCCAGGGTATCGAACGGTGCACGCACCTGCAGAACGCAGGTGTCGATCAGCGGCATGCGGGCCGCGGTGCGCAGGCACTCGGCCGCGCAGCCGCCGTAGGCGCGGACCAGGCCGCCGGCACCGAGCTTGATGCCGCCGAACCAGCGCACCACGACCACCGCCACTCGGTCGAATCCCTGGCCGTCGATCGCGGCCAGGATCGGCCGCCCGGCAGTGCCGGCCGGCTCGCCATCGTCGCTGGAGCGGTACTGGTCGCCCAGCCGCCAGGCCCAGCAGTTGTGGGTGGCATCGGGCACGGCCACCTGCTGCAGGAACGCCGCCGCATCGTCGGCGCCGGTGATCGGCGCGGCATGGGCGACGAAGCGGCTGTGCTTGACCTCGAGGACGTGACTGGCGCTCGCGGCCAGGGTGTCGAGCGGCATCGCGATCTCAGTCCAGCAGGGCGCGCAGGTCGGGCGGCAGCTCGGCCTGCGGATGGCGACGATGGAACTCGGCCAGGCTGGCACGGGCGGCGCCGATGTCGCCGGCATCGAGCAACTCGCGCACGCGCGCCAGCCAGGCCTCGCGGACTTCCGGCGCGTCGGCCGATGCCGGCGGCGCGTCGTCCTCGGGCAGGTCTTCGATGATCGCCATCGCCTGGGGTTGGGCCCGCGCGGCCATGGGCCGGACCACCGATGCCCGGTCGGCTTCGGCGGCCGCATCGCGTTGCATCGATGCCGGCTCCGTGGTCGTCACGCGGTTGCCGTAGGCCGTGGCCGCGGATTCGGCGCCGCGCGTCGGGCCCCAGCCCGCGGCCTGGCGCGCGTCCGGCGGCGGCAGTGCCGCGATGGGGCGCTCCGCCTCGCGGGCGATGGCGGCGGGCGCCTCGACGGGGGGCGAGGCCTTCGGCTGTGGGGCGTCCTGGGCGGGGACCGCCTCGGGCTCGTGCATCCGGGCCGGCACCTGTGCCACGGCAGGGGCCGGTGCGTCGTGGGCCGCTGCCGGCGCGGCCTCCTGCACGGCGTCCGCGCGCTCGGTCCAGGCCGCATGCGGCGCTTCGGGCACCGGCCGCAGTTGCCAGGCGACGCCGACCGCGACCGCCAGTGAGGCGGCCGCGCCGAACGCCACCGGCCAGCGGCGACGTCGGCGCTGAGCCGCCCGTGCGGGCGCCTGGGACGCCACGGCGTGCGCCGGCCCGGCCGCGTCCTGCGCCGCGTCGCGCGCGGCCGCGAGAATCGCGGCATCGACCGCCGGGGACGGCGCGGCCTGGCCCGAGGCCAGACGGTCGGCCAGCCACTGCTCCTCGGGCGTCAGCGGTTCGCGGTCGGGGCTGTTCATGAGGTCAACGTCGCGCGCAGTTTGTCCATCGCATAGCGCAGCCGCGATTTCACCGTCTCGCGGCCCACACCGGTGATCCGGCCGATCTCTTCGAGCGTGAGCTCGTGTTCGAGCCGCAGCAGCACGACTTCGCGCTGCTCGTCGGGCAGCGCATCGAGCGCAAGCTGCAGACCGCGCCGCTGCTCGAACTGCGAGAGCTGCCGCTCCGGATCGTCCGGATCGACGATGCGTGCGGTCCGCAGCTCGGCATCTTCGGGGGGCGGCGGGCGATGCTGCGCCGCGCGCCAGTGGTCGGTCAGCCGATTGTGGGCGATGCGGTAGAGCCAGGTCGCGAACAGCGCATCGGGTCGCCAGCCCTCACGCGCCGCGATGACCCGCTGCCAGACATCCTGGAAGATCTCCTCGGCGAGCGCGGGGTTGCGCACCTGACGCACCAGGAAGCGATAGAGCTTGTCGCGATGGCGCCGATAGAGCGTCTCGAACGCGGCGACGTCACCCGCGGTCCATGCCAGCATCAGGGCGTCGTCGCCGGGGGGCTCCTGCTGGCTGGCGACATCGTACATGCGTCGCAGAGTACGTGGCGCGGCGCCGGGCGTGAAGCCCGCACGAGCCGTGCGGCGGGGGCGGGCGAGGGCGGACATGCCCTGGACAACGCGCGGACGCGGCCAACGGGGTTGCGTCCGCGGCAGTCGACGCGCTTTTGGGTATGCTGCCGCGGGATCCAAATCGTCGAGCACCGTGCCTGCCTGCCATCGCATGAACGCGGCCGTTGCCGCCGACGACGCCGAAGCGCCACTGCGCGCCGTCATCGCGACGGCGCCTGCGGGTGCGGCCGTCGCGGTGACGTGGGCCTCCCACGCGTCGGGCACCGGTGTGCTGATCTCCGACCAGGCGCCCAGCGGCCTGGCTGCGCTGGCGGACGCGACCCTGCGCGCAGGCGCCGAGGGCGACACGACGGCGCCGGCGGGGTTGCGGCGCCGCGCCCGCGCGATGGTGCACGACGATGACCGGCTCGCGATCGCGATCGAGGTCGCCGCAGGCGATGACGCCGCCGCCGCAGCCTGGTTGCCCGCGGCCGTGCACGGCGTGGCCGGGGTGCTGGCCCTGGCACGCGCCGAGCGCCGGTTCGAATCGATGCGCCGGGCCGAACGGTTGCAGCAGGCGCTTTACGAGATCGCCGAACTGGCCAGTTCCACGCTGGACATGGACGAGGTGCTGGCGCGCATCCATGCCGTCGTCGGCCGGCTGACCACGGCCGAGAACTTCTACATCGTGCTCTACGACGACTTGCGCGAGACGCTGCGCTTTTTGTACTTCGTCGACGAACGCGATCCCTGGCAGGCCGATCCGCAGCGCGAGTTGTCCATCGCGCAGATGCCCGACAGCCTGACCACGGTGTTGCTGCGCGAGGGACAGCCCATGCTGGGGCCGTCGGCCGTCCTGCGCGCGCAGTATGGCCTCCCGGACAGCGATACCCTGCACGGCCCCGACAGCGCCGACTGGCTCGGCGTACCGCTGCGCCGCGACGGGCGCATCTGCGGCGCGCTCGTGGTGCAGAGCTACGACCAGCCCAACCGCTACCGCGACGAGGACCGGGCGCTCCTGGAGTTCGTCGCCCAGCACATCCTCACTGCGCTCGATCGCAAGCGCGCCCAGGCCGAGCTCGAGCGTCGGGTCGCCTCGCGCACGCAGGAACTGCAGACCGCCAACCGCGGGCTGCAGGCGCAGATCGTCGAGCGCGAGCGCGCCGGGACGTTGCAGCGTGCACTGTACCGGATCAGCGAGCTGTCGGCCGCGCCCGGCAGCCTGGAGCGCTTCTACGCGGACCTGCATGCGATCGTCGGCGAACTGCTGTACGCGCGCAATTTCTATATCGCCATGCTCAGCCCCGACGGCTCCCGGCTCGAGTTCCCGTACTCGATCGATGAGCGCGATGCGATCCGCCGGGCCCGGCCTCGCGGCGACGGCTTGACCGAGTACGTGATCGCGACCGGCGCGCCGTTGCTGGCCATGCACGAGGACATCAGACGGCTGGAGGCGGCGGGGGCGCTGCGCAGTCACGGCAGTCACGCGCAATGCTGGCTGGGCGTGCCGCTGGGCCGCGATGGCCGGCCGGTCGGGGTGATCGCGGTGCAGAGCTACGATCCGCAGATTACGTTTTCGCCCAACGACCAGGCACTGCTGACGTTCGTGGCCCATCACATCGACAGCGCGATGGACCGCAAGCGGGCCCAGGAACAGCTCAAGGCCGCGCACACCGAACTGGAGTTCCGCGTCGAGGCGCGCACCCGCGAGCTGGAGCGCGCCAACCGCGAGTTGCGCGCACAGATCAGCGAGCGCATCCGCGCTCAGCAGCGTCTGGTCCATCAGGCGCGCCACGACCCGCTGACCGGGTTACCCAATCGTGTCCAACTGCTCGAACGTCTCGATGCTGCGCTGTCGCCGCTGCGCGAGGGCGGACGGGCGGCGTTCGCGGTGCTGTTCCTCGATCTGGACCGCTTCAAGCTGGTCAACGACAGCGTCGGCCACGCGGCCGGCGACGCGATGCTGGTGGAAATCGCCCAGCGCATCACCGCCTGGCTGGGCCCCGACGACCTCGCGGCCCGGCTGGGCGGCGACGAGTTCGCGATCCTGCTCGGTGGCGTCGACGATCCGGAGGTCGCCGACCGGCGGGCAAGCGCGCTGCTGGCGGCCCTGGCCAAACCGGTGTGGGTGGCCGGGCGTGAGTTGTTCCCGTCGGCGAGCATCGGCATCGCGATGTCCCATCCCGAGTACGTGGACGGCGACGGCGTGCTGCGCGATGCGGACGCGGCGATGTATCGGGCCAAGGCCTGCGGGCGCGACCGCAGCGAGCGCTTCGACGAGGCGATGCGGGCCGAGGCCATGCGCCTGCTGGACCTGGAGGCCGACCTGCGCCGGGCGATCCTGCAGGATGCGTTCGAGCCACACTTCCAACCGATCGTGCGCCTGGCCGATGGCGCGGTGGTGGGATATGAGGCCTTGCTGCGCTGGCGGCACGAGGTGCACGGCCTGCTGTCGCCGGCCGAGTTCATCGGCGTCGGCGAGGACAGCGGGCTGATCGAGCAGGTCGACTGGCTGATGTATCGCCATGTGTTCCGGCGCATGGCGACCGATGCCGGGACCGGCTATATCTCGATCAACGTCTCGCCAAGGCACTTTCGCTCCGAGGACTTTGTCGAGCGGCTGTTGCGGCTGATCGACGAGGCGGGCGCCGATCCGCGCCGGCTGCGGATCGAGATCACCGAGGTCGCGCTGCTCGACGATGCGCCGCGTGCGCTGCGCATGCTCAATGTGCTGCGCAGTCATGGCGTGCTGGCGCTGCTCGACGACTTCGGCACCGGCTTCTCGGCGCTGTCGTATCTGCACCGCTTCCCGATCCAGGCGCTGAAGATCGACCAGAGTTTCGTGCTCGGGCTGGGCGGGGAAATGCATGCCGAAAGCCTGGCGCTGGTGCGCGCGATCCTGGCGCTGGCGGCGACCTTGGGCATCGACACGATCGCCGAAGGCATCGAGACCGGGCAGCAGCGCGATCTGCTCGTTGGGTTGGGGTGCCAATACGGCCAGGGGTTCCTCTACGGGCGACCGGCGGCCGCCGAACGCGAAACCGGCGTCGACTGAGCGGACCGCGCGATCAGCGCGCGCGCTGCAGCCAGTCCAGCGCGCCCTGCGCGGCGCGCCGGCCGCTGGCGAAGCAGGCGGTGAGCAGGTAGCCGCCGGTCGGTGCTTCCCAGTCGATCATCTCGCCGGCGACGAAGGTGCCCGGCAATGCGCGCAGCATCAGCGCCTCGTCGAGCGCCTCGAAGCGGACCCCGCCGGCACTGGAGATGGCCTCGGCCAGCGGGCGCGGCGCGCGCAGGCGCAGCGGCAGTCGCTTGATCGCCGCCGCCACACGCGCGGCGTCGTCCAGTGCATCGCGATCGAGCCGCTCGAACAGCAGCGCGGTCTTGGCGGCATCCAGGCCGGTGGCCCGGCGCAGGTGCTCGCCGATGCTGCGGCGCCCGCGCGGGCGCTCAAGATCGCGCTGCAGACGCGCGGCGTCACGCCCCGGCGCGAGATCGAGCTCGAGCACGGCATGGCCGTCGCGCGCGATCGTGTCGCGCAGCTCGCCCGAAATCGCGTAGATCGCGCTGCCTTCGATACCGGTCGCCGTGAGCACGCACTCGCCCTGCAGCGCCTGGGGCGCGCCGTCGGCCGCGCGCCAGTGCAGGACCACCGGCTTGAGCGGCGCGCCGGCATGGCGCTGCGCCAGGTGCGCGCTCCAGCCGATGTCGAAGCCGCAATTGGCCGGCACCAGCGGCGCGACCTCGATACTGCGCGCGGCGAGCAACGTCTGCCAGGTGCCATCGGAGCCGAGTTCGGGCCAACTGCCGCCGCCCAGGGCCAGCAGCACCGCGTCGGCCGCATGCGTATGCAGCCCCTGCGGCGTCGTGAAGGTCAGGCGGTCATCGGCATCCCAGCCGGTCCAGCGATGCTGGACATGGAAGCGCACGCCGTCCTCGCGCAGTTGCCGGACCCAGCCACGCAACAACGGCGCGGCCTTGAGATCCTCCGGAAACACCCGGCCGGAGCTGCCGACGAAGGTCGGCACGCCGCGTGCCTTCGCCCAATCGCGCAGCGCCTGTGCATCGAAGGTGTCGAGCCAGCGCCCGATCGCGTCTGCTCGCGTGCCATAGCGCGCGTCGAAGGCCGGCCGCGGCTCGGAATGGGTCAGGTTCAACCCGCCCTTGCCGGCGATCAGGAATTTGCGCCCCACTGAACCCTTGGCATCGAACAGATCGACCTCCACGTCTGCGGCGCGGGCGACTTCTGCGGCGAACAGCCCCGCTGGGCCGCCGCCGATGATCGCCAGGCGGGAGGGGGCAGGGGAGCGGGACGCATCGGACATCGCGCCATTATGCCGGCCGGCGCCACTCATCCCCCAGCCACACGCGCATTGCTAGGCTGCTTTGGCAGGCATTGCCAACAGCAGGAGTCGGCCATGGCGACCGGGTGGGCAGGTGACGGTGCGGTCCAGGACCAGATCGATGCGACCGTCAAGGACGCGATCGAGCGTGCGCGCAGCCAACTGCGTCGCGGCCCAGGCCTGACCCATTGCGAGGAATGCGACGCGTCGATCCCCGAGGCGCGTCGCGTCGCCGTGCCCGGCGTGCGGCTGTGCGTCAACTGCCAGGCCCAACACGACGAGGACCGGGCATCGGCCGGCTACAACCGCCGCGGCAGCAAGGACAGCCAGTTGCGCTGAGCGTGTCGGCCGATGGTCCGAGCTTGCGGCCGGCCGCCTGCGATCGCTACCGTGGGCGGCCTTCACGTCAGGAACGCTCCATGATCCAGCGCATCGACGCCGGCCCGCGCATGTCCGAGGCCAGCATCCACAACGGCATCGTCTATTGCGCAGGGCAAGTGCCCGAAACCCCCGGCGCCGATATCGGCATCCAGACCCGCGAGGTGCTCGAAGCGATCGACACGCTGCTGGCGCAGGCCGGCAGCGACAAGACCCGGATCCTCCAGGCGCAGATCTACCTGGCCGACATCGGCGACTTCGCCGGCATGAACGCCGAGTGGGATCGCTGGGTGGTTGCTGGCCAGGCGCCGTCGCGCGCAACGGTCGAGGCGCGGCTGGCCGATCCGGGCTGGCGAATCGAGATCGTCGTGTCGGCCGTCGTCGGCTGACACCCGGCACGCGGGGCGGAAACCGGGGTCAGAGTGCAATTTCACCTCGCGCAATTGCACTCTGACCCCGGTTTTCGCGGTTTGCGTCTGGCGCGCCGGGTCACACGTCGAGCGGATCGCCCCGCTTGGCGCCCGCGCCCTTGGGTTCGGGCAGCGCGCCGCCGCGCCAGCGCCGCAGCGCACGCTGGAAGAACAGGCTGTTGGGCACCTGCAGCACGGTGCCCGCGCCGTCGCCGTCGTCGGTCTCACGCAAGGTCGTGTAGACCAAGTTGATATCCACCACCTGGCCGCGCAGGCCCGGCTTCTCGCCGTTCTCCAGCAGCTCGACATGGTCGTAGAGCCGGAAGGGCCGCGTGGTCAGGATCAACATCGTGCAGAAGATGTTCGACAGCACGCTCCATGCGGCGAAGAACGCCACCGCGCCCACTGCCGCAAAGCCGGTGAACGCGGTCCACAGCACCGTGCCCGACACGCCCAGGCGCTCGAGCGCCATCAGCAGCGCAGCGGCGTAGATCAGGAAGGTCATGACCCGGCGTGCGCCGACCACCGCCTCGGGCGGCAATGTGTAGCGGCGTCCGACGCGGTCGAGCAGGCGCCGTCCGAGCAGGCGCAGCAACCAGGCCGCGAGCAGGATCAGCAGGATCTGGCCGCCGGGCACGACGATGCCGAGCCACTCATGCAGCCAATGAGGAAGACGATCGGTCAAGCGCACACCCACTTCGCACAGGGCGCCCGCGGCGCCGTCGCGGGAATTCTACGCGCCGCGCCCAAGGGACGCGGCGCGCGCGGGGCGCGGCGTCTTGCCATGGTTGCCGATCGTGAACTTGACATGCTGGGCATGATGGACATCGACAAGCGATGCAGCGCGTACGCCGGGCACGAAAAAGCCGACACTGGGCCGGCTTGTTCGATGCTGCTGGTGGGCGGTGCAGGGTTCGAACCTGCGACCCTTGCCGTGTGAAGGCAATGCTCTACCGCTGAGCTAACCGCCCGAAACACTGTCGCCCGGACTTGGGAACGTCGCCGCTCCGGTGTCCGCATCGCCGGGGCCGCAAGGCCGCCGGTGCGATCGGGACGCGCATTCTACGGTCGAATCGATGCGCCGACAAGCTGTACGTGCAGGCGTGTGGCCGGCGCCGTCGGCGCGCTCAGAATCGCTCCGACAGCACACGGCGGATCTCGGCCTCGATCGGGCCGCGCATCGCCGCGAGCAGGAAGCCCAGCTTGGCGGTCACGTGCAGGCTGTCGGGCAGCAGGGCGATCGCGCCATCGACGCCGGAGCGGTTGAAGCTGAGCGTGTCGCCGCTCCACGTGTACTTCATGTCGAAACGCTCGGCCAGGGTGCGCGCGACGTCTTCGACGGCGCTGCGCGCCTGCGCCTGCGGCAGGGAATGGGGATGGGTAATGTCGATACCGGACATGTCGGTCGCTCTGCCTGGGTTGGGCGCACATTCTGCGGTGCCGCGGCGCATCGACCAAGTGAGGGATGCGGTGCGCGCCGCCGCTCGTGCTAGATTTCCGCCGCATGACTGCGCTCAAGCTGCGATTTCCCGGCTCCTCGACCGATGATCTGCCTCTCGATGCGGGCGAGCTCGGGCTGGGTCTGCGCGCCGACGGCGCCGGACTCGGCCCCGTGACGACCGACGCGGCCTGCGTGCGCGTGTGCGTCGATCGCCGCGGCGTCTGGCTGACGGTGGGCGAGGAGGCTGGCGGCGTGCATGTCAACGGGCGGCGCATCCAGCGCGTGGCGATGCTGCGCGCCGGCGATGCGATCTTCGTCGCCGGCCACGAGCTGCGCCTGCTTCCCGAGCAGCCGCCCGCGCCGCCGTCGGCGGCGGACGCGCCGCAGGGCGATGGGGCTGACCCCGATCCGCGCCTGGTGCTGCGCGGTCTGGGCGGTCGTTATCACGGGCGCTGCTTCACGCTCGACCGCGCGCGCCTGATCGGTCGCCAGTCCGATGCCGACATCCGCATCGACGATCCGGGCTTCGCCGATCGCCATGCGCGCCTGGAGCGAGTAGGCGAGCGGGTGCGGCTGATCGACTTGGGCTCGGCGGAGGGCAGTGTGGTCAATGGCCAGACCGTGCGCGATGCGCTGCTGCAGCCCGGCGATCAGATCGTGTTCGATGCCCACCATCGCTTCGTCGTCGAAGCGCCGGCCCGCGGCGGCGTGGTCACCTTCGGCCATGGCCCGGCGGACGAATTCGACGATGGGCCCGATCCGTTCGATGTTCCGGCGGCCGGGCGCCTACGGTTGCCCTGGCTGCTGCTCGCGGCGGTGCTGCTGGCCGCAGCGCTGGGCGCGTTATTCCTATTCGGCGCAAGCTGAGTCGGCACTCGGTTTTTGAAGGAGTCATCCAATGGGCATGTTCAGCATCTGGCACCTGATCCTCTTGCTGCTTCTGTTTGCGATCTTTGCCGGTGTGGTCGGCCTCATCGTCTGGGCGATCGTGCGCAGCCAGCGCAGGCCGCCGCCCGCCCTCGACGAGGGATTGGTGGCGCAGGTGGCCGCGCTCGACCGCCTGCATCGCGAAGGCGCGATCGACGCGACCGAACACGCACGTCGCCGCGCGGCCTTGCTGTCGGGCCGCTGACCAGGCCACTTCCGGCGCGGCTCAGCGTGCGGCGGCGCGTCGCCGCGCCAGCGCCTTCCATACCCGCCAGCCCAGCAGCAGCGCCAGCAGCCCGGCATAGAGCGCGGGCTCGCGCCAGTCGGATTTCACGATCCACCAGAAATGCAGCACCGCCAGTGCGGCGATCGCGTAGACCAGGCGGTGCAGGCGGCCCCAGTTGCGGCCCAGCCGGCGCATCCAGCCGAGCGTCGAGGTCACGGCCAGCGGCACCAGCAGCAGCCATGCCAGAAAGCCCACGGTGATGTAGGGCCGGCGCGCGATCTCGGTGGCCACCTGCGACAGGTCGCCGACCAGGTCCAGCGCCAGCCAGGCCGCGAAATGCAGGCTGGCGTAGGCGAAGGCGTACAGCCCGAGCATTCGCCGAAAGCGCAGCGGTGCGGTCCATCCCGAGATCTGCCTGAGTGGCGTGATCGCCAGCGTGATCAGCAGCAGGCGCAGGGCGCCGATGCCCAGTTCGTGCTCGATCGCCACCACTGGCTCGGCGCCGAGCGCATCGATGTTGCCGCCCCCGAGCACGCTCCACACGCGCCAGCCCAGCCAGGCCAGCGGCGCGAGCGCCAGCGCGTGGACCATCGCCTTGCCGGCGATGATGCCGGGCGGTGTCGCGCGGCGCTTGGGGACGCGCGCCGGGCTCAATACCACTTGCGCAGATCCATGCCGGCGTAGAGCGAGGCGACCTGGTCGGCGTAGCCGTTGAACGGACGGGTGTCGATACGGTTGGCGAGCAGCCGGTTGGTGCCGGCAATCCGGCGTTCGGTCTTCTGGCTCCAGCGCGGGTGGTCGACCGCCGGATTGACGTTGCTGAAGAACCCGTACTCCGACGGCTGCAGGTCGTTCCACGCGGTGCTGGGCATGCGCTCGACGAACCGGATCTGCACGATCGACTTGATGCTCTTGAAGCCGTATTTCCACGGCACCACCAGCCGCAGCGGCGCGCCGTTCTGCTGCGGCAAGGCCTTGCCGTATAGACCGGTTGCCAGGAACGCGAGCGGGTGCATGGCCTCGTCGATGCGCAGGCCCTCGCGATATGGCCAGCGGATCGAGCGGAAGCGCAGGCCCGGCATCTGCTCGCGGTCGGCCAGCGTGGTGAAGGCGACGTACTTGGCTTTGGCGGTGGGCTCGAACCGACGCAGCACCGCGGCCAGCGGCACGCCGGTCCACGGGATCACCATCGACCAGCCTTCCACGCAGCGCAGGCGATAGATGCGTTCCTCGCTGGCGATGCCGCGCAGCAGGTCCTCCAGTGCGATGCGCCCGGGCTTGGCACATTCGCCGGCCACCTCCACGCTCCAGGGCGTTGTGCGCAGGGTCTTGGCCGCGCGCGAGGGATCGGCCTTGCCGGTGCCGAACTCGTAGAAGTTGTTGTACGAGGTGATGTCCTCGTAGCGAGTCAGCGGCTCGTCGGTGCGAAAGCCGCTGCGCGCCTGCGCCGGGGTGACTGGGGCCGTGCTGGGCGGCGGTGGCTCGGCATCCGCGCAGCCGGCCAGGCTGAGCGCCGGGGTCGCGGCCAGCAGGGCGAGCAGGCGACGGCGGTCGCGATAGACCGCCTCGTCGGTGATGTCGGACTCGGGGATCCGCAAGGCGTCGCGCAAAGACATCGCTGGCTCCTGGCGCGTGCGCGCCGTAGATGGGGCAACGCGGAATACGTTGCCATCGCAACCATTGCCCGCGCGTCAAGGCTGCTGCACTGCGGCATACTTGCCGGCCTGCAAACGAGCGGAGTCGAGCGATGGCGCGAGCCTACAACTTTGCCCCTGGACCTGCGGCATTGCCTGAAAGCGTGCTGAAACAGGCCCAGGCCGACATGCTCGAGTGGGGCGATGCCGGCGCCTCGATCGTCGAGATGAGCCACCGCGGGCCGGAGTTCATGGCCGTGGCCACGCGCGCTGAAGCCGATCTGCGCACGCTGCTCGCGGTGCCCGACGATTACGCGGTGCTGTTCCTGCAGGGCGGGGCGACCACCCAGCAGGCGCTGATCGCGCTGAACTTCGCGGCGCCCGGCGATACCGTCGACTACGTCGTCAGCGGCCATTGGGGCCGCACCGCGCTGCGCCAGCTCACCCCGGCGGTCGCGGTCAACGTCGCCGCCAGCGGCGAGGCCGATGGCTTCCGCACAATCCCGGGGCGCGAAACCTGGCGCCTGACCCCGGGCGCGGCCTACGTGCACATCACCGCCAACGAGACCATCCACGGCGTCGAGTTCCGGCCTGCCTGGGGGGCGCCCGCGCCCGACACCGGCGATGTCCCGTTGTTCGCCGACTTCAGCTCCAGCATCGCGTCGGAGCCGATCGACATCAGCCGCTATGGCCTGATCTATGCCGGTGCCCAGAAGAACCTCGGGCCGGTCGGTCTTTCGGTCGTGGTCGTGCGGCGCGACCTGCTCAAGCGGGCGGGCCAGCCGCGCGCCGACATCTTCAACTACGCCTCGCACCTGGCCAACGACTCGATGCTCAACACACCGCCGACCTGGAACTGGTATCTGGCCGGCCTGGTGTTCCGCTGGATGCTCGACCAGGGCGGCACCGCCGAGTTCGACCGCCGCAGCGACGAGAAGGCCGGACTGCTGTACGCCGCCATCGATGGCTCGGACGGCTTCTACCGCAACGAGGTCGCGCGCGATGTGCGCTCGCGCATGAACGTGCCGTTCTTCCTGGCCGATTCCGCGCTCGATGCCGACTTCCTGGCCGGCGCGCGCGAGGCCGGGCTGATCGGGCTCAAGGGCCACCGGGTACTCGGCGGCATGCGCGCGTCGATCTACAACGCGATGCCGGTCGACGGTGTCCGCGCGCTCGTCGCCTACATGCAGGATTTCCAGCAGCGGCGGGGGTGAGCGGCCACGTCCTGCCATCAGGCATCGCAGTGTCCGCGAACGCCCGGCGATGGAGGGCCGGGCAGCGAGCTGGACCGACGACATCGCGGCGCCGCCGCGCTGCACGACCGTAACCAAGCCCCGATTTTTGAGAGACCATTGATGGCCGCCAAGCCGAAGAAGAAAGCCGCCGACAAGCCCACGCCGCCGCCCGATCTGGCTGCCGTGCGCGCGCAGATCGACGGTATCGACCACCAGATCCAGACCCTGATCGCCGAGCGCGCGCAGTTCGCGCGCCAGGTCGGCAAGGCCAAGGGCAAGCTCGCCGCCGCCGTCGACTATTACCGGCCCGAGCGCGAGGCCCAAGTGCTGCGGCGCGTGGTCGACCGCAACGACGGCCCGCTGTCGGACACCGAACTGGTGCGGCTGTTCCGCGAGATCATGTCGGCGTGCCTGGCCCAGCAGGAGCCACTGAAGATCGGCTACCTGGGGCCGGAAGGCACGTTCTCCCAGCAGGCGGTACACAAACAGTTCGGGCACTCGGCGATGGGCCTGCCACTGGCGAGCATCGAGGAGGTGTTCGACGAGGTCGCGGCCGGCCATGCCGATTTCGGCGTCGTGCCGGTCGAAAATTCCGGCCAGGGCACGATCCAGTCGACTCTCGACCTGTTCCTGACCTCGCCGCTGCGCATCTGCGGTGAGGTCGAGCTGCGCGTGCACCAGTATCTGCTCTCGCGCACCGGCCGGCTCGATGAGATCGAACGGGTGTATTCGCACGGATTGTCGCTGGCCCAGTGCAAGGGTTGGCTGCGCCAGAACCTGCCGCAGGCCGAGAAGCACGCGGTGGTCAGCAACGCCGAGGGCGTGCGCCGGGCGCAGAAATCCGACGACGCCGCGGCGATTGCCGGCGAGAACGCCGCGCACGTCTACGGCATGAAAGTCATCGCCGGGCCGATCGAGGACCGCAGCGACAACACCACGCGCTTTCTGGTCATCGGCCGCGGCGCCTTCCCGCCGTCAGGCAACGACCGCACCTCGCTGATGGTCTTCATCCGCGACCAGCCCGGCGCGCTCTACCGCATCCTCGAGCCGCTGGCGCGGCGTGGCATCAGCATGAACCGAATCGAATCCCGGCCTGCGCACGGTGCGCTGTGGCAGTACGCCTTCTTTATCGACGTCGCCGGCCATGTCGACGAGTCCCCGCTCAAGGACGCGCTCGGCGAGATCGACGCCTTTGCCGGCGATGTCCGGGTGCTGGGGTCCTACCCGGTGGCCGTGCCATGACCGCCGCACGCTGGATCGCCACCGCCGGCGCGCCGCTGCGCGGCGAACTCGACGTGCCCGGCGACAAGTCGGTCTCGCACCGGGCGATCATGCTCGCCTCGCTGGCCGACGGCATCTCGCGCATCACCGGGTTCCTCGAGGGTGAGGACGCCCGCGCCACCGAGGCGATCTTCCGTCGTCTCGGTGTGTCGATCGAAACCCCGGCCGTGGGGGCGCGTGTCGTCCATGGCGTCGGCATCGACGGTCTGCGCGCCGCCGACGGCCCGCTCGACTGCGGCAATGCCGGCACCGGCATGCGCCTGCTGGCCGGCTTGCTCGCCGGCCAGGCCTTCGATAGCGAACTGGTTGGCGATGCGTCGCTGTCCAAGCGGCCGATGCGGCGCGTCACCGAGCCGTTGGCACGCATGGGCGCCCGCATCGACACCGGCGAAGGCGGTGTGCCGCCGCTGCGCGTGCACGGCAAGCAGCGCCTGACCGGCGTCGAGTACGAGAACGCGCTCGCCAGCGCACAGGTCAAATCGGCGCTGCTGCTCGCCGGCCTGTATGCCGAAGGCCAGACCGTGGTTCACGAGCCCAGGCCCACCCGCGACTACACCGAGCGCATGCTCGCGGCGTTCGGCTGGCCGATCGAGTTCTCGCCGGGGCTGGCGCGGCTGTCGGGCGGGCATCGCCTGCGCGCGACCGACGTGCACGTGCCCGCGGACTTCTCGTCGGCGGCGTTCTTCCTGGTCGCCGCGTCGATCGTGCCCGGTTCGGACCTGTTGCTGCGCCGAGTCGGGATGAATCCGCGCCGCACCGGCTTGTTGCATGTGCTGCGGCTGATGGGCGCGGACATCGAAGCCTCGAATGCCGGCGAGCAGGGCGGCGAGCCGGTCGCCGACCTGCGCGTGCGCCACGCACCGCTACACGGTATCGATGTGCCGGAAGTGCACGTGCCGGACATGATCGACGAGTTTCCGGCGCTGTTCGTCGCCGCCGCCTGCGCCGATGGGCCGACCCGCGTGACCGGCGCCGCCGAACTGCGGGTCAAGGAGTCGGACCGCATCGCGGTGATGGCCACCGGCCTGCGCACGCTCGGCATCGCGATCGACGAGGCGCCCGATGGCGCGACGATTCCTGGCAACGCCGGGGCAGGGGCCGTGTTCGGCCGTGGTGAGGTCGAAAGTCACGGCGACCATCGCATCGCGATGGCGTTCGCGGTCGCCGCCCAGCGTGCAGTCGGCGAGGTCGCGATCTGCGATACCGCCAATGTTGCGACCTCGTTCCCCGGATTCGTGTCGTTGGCGCGCGGGGCCGGGTTCGGGCTGCTGGGCGACTGAAGCATCGGCGGCGTCCAGCCGCCCGGTGTGATTGAAGCCTGCTCCCCGCATGAGGAGGAGCAGGCCACAGCCGGGAAGGCACTCAGTTGCGCGCGGTGGTGCCCGGCTGGTCTTCGAGGGTGAAGTCGACCGGGACCCGGACTGAACTCGCCTCAGGCTTGCCGTTGCGGATCGCCGGCTCGAACGTCCAGTTCCGCGCTGCTTCCATCGCGGCGCGATCGAGATCGCGCGAGCGGCTGCGCTGCTCGACGCTGATGTCGGTCGGCTTGCCTGCGGCGTCCACCTGGACGAGCAGCGTGACCGAGCCTTCTTCTCGATTGCGCAAGGCTGCGGCCGGATACGCGGGGCGCGGCTGGTCCACCACGCGGGCCGGCCGATCCGCTGGCGCGGTAGGCGCCGAGGGACGTGACGTCCGTTCGGGCGTCCGCGCAGGCTCGCGCTCGGCCGGCGGCGTAACGCCATCACCGATTGCCGGTGGCGGCGGCAATGGCTCGCTCTGCGGCATGTCGCGCTTGCTCAGGAAGTACCAGCCCAGCGCCACCAGCGCCACCAGCAGCAGGATCCAGATCAGCGGGCTGGAGCCTTTGCGTGGCGGCTCGGGCGGTGGGGCGGCCGGAGGGGGGACATCGTCGGGACGCCGCATCGGATCGCTCATCGTCATCGCTCCACGCCGGAAGATGCGCTGAGCCTCCCACCGCCGATGTCGAGGCCTTGTCAGTGCCAACCGGGGCTCAGGAATCGTTTGCGGGCGAGAACGCGATCGGCACGCGCACCTCGCCGGGGACCGGCCGACCGGCGCGCATTGCCGGTTCGAAGCGCCAGCGCCGCACCGCGCTGACCGCGGCGCGGTCCAGGCGCGCGTGCCCGCTGCCGGCGATCACATCGATGCCCGCCACGCGGCCATCGGCGCCCACGTGGACCCGCAGCATCACATCGCCGGTTTCGCCCCGCCGCAGCGATGCGCGGGGATAACGAGGCTGCGGCGTGGACAGTGGCCGCGGTGTGCTGTCGGCGGCCTGCGCGGTCGCCTCCGGCGGTGGCGTCGTCGGCTCAGGCGCCGGCCCGCTCGCGACCGGTGGCGAGATCGTCGCAGGTGCGCCCTGAGGCGCGCCGTCCGACGGGCCGAAGCGCCCGCTGGCTCCGTCCGCACTGGCCGGCAGCGGGGCCGGCAGCGGCGTGGCAGCGCGATCGGACGCGTCCGGCGGACCGTCGATCGCGATGTCGCCGCCCGGGTTGCGCGTGTCGCGCTGCTGCCACCACAGCCATGCGAACAGCAGGCCGCCCAGCGCGCAGGCCGCCGCGATCATCAGCCACGCGCGGCGGGTCGGCAGCCACTGCCGGAACGCATGACGGGGGCGCGGGGCGGGCGAGGGTGCGGACACGGCGGGCTCCAGCGAACAGGGCGCCCGATTCTGTCACACGCCCGCCGCGCAGCCGCCGCTTCGGCGCATCGCCGATCCGGGCGATAATGCCGCTCCCGCTTTCGATGACGACGCCCCGATGCTCGATCCCAGCCTGCTGCGCCAACACCTCGCCGACACCGCCGCGCGCCTGCGCGACAGCCGCGGGTACGACCTGCCGGTGTCGCGTATCGAGTCGCTGGAGGGCGAGCGCAAGCAGATCCAGGTCCGCACCCAGGAGCTGCAGAACCTGCGCAATACGCGCAGCAAGGCGATCGGCCAGGCCAAGGCACGCGGTGAGGATGTTGCCCCGCTGCTGGCCGAGGTCGCCGGTTTCGGCGACGAACTCAAGGCCAGCGAGTCCCGGCTGGACGGCATCAAGGCCGAGCTCGAAGCGCTGACCTTGAGCGTGCCGAATCTGCCCGATGCCAGCGTGCCGGTGGGGCGCGACGAGGCCGACAACGTCGAGCAGGCGCGCTGGGGCACACCGCGCAGCTTCGACTTCCCGGTCCGCGACCACGTCGAGCTCGGCGCCCGCGATGGCTGGCTCGACGCGGAAGCCGCCGCCAAGCTCAGCGGCGCCCGCTTCACCGTGCTGCGCGGCCAACTTGCGCGCCTGCACCGCGCGCTCGCCCAGTTCATGCTCGACCTGCATACCGGCGAACACGGCTATGAAGAGACCAGCGTGCCGGTGATCGTCAACGCCGACAGCCTCTACGGCACCGGCCAGTTGCCCAAGTTCGAGGAAGACATGTTCGCCACCGCGCTGGGCGAACAGACGCGCTATCTGATCTCCACCTCCGAGATCTCGCTGACCAACCTGGTTCGCGACGAGATCGTCGAGGCTGAGCGGCTGCCGCTGCGCATGAGCGCGCATTCGCTGTGCTTCCGCTCCGAGGCCGGCAGCCATGGCCGCGACACCCGCGGCATGATCCGCCAGCACCAGTTCGAGAAGGTGGAGATGGTCTCGGTGGTGCGCCCGGCCGACAGCGATGCCGAACTCGAGCGCATGACCCGGTGCGCCGAGACCGTGCTCGAGCGCCTTGGGCTGCCGTATCGCCGCATGCTGCTGTGCAGTGGCGACATGGGCTTCGCCGCGCGCCGCACCTACGACCTCGAGGTCTGGCTGCCCTCGCAGCAGACCTACCGCGAGATCTCCTCGTGCTCGAACTGCGGCGACTTCCAGGCGCGCCGCATGCAGGCGCGCTGGCGCAATCCCGAAACCGGCAAGCCCGAACTCGTGCACACCCTCAATGGTTCGGGCCTGGCGGTGGGCCGCACGCTGATCGCGGTCATGGAGAACTTCCAGAACGCCGACGGCACGATCGAGGTTCCCGAGGTGCTGCACCCGTACATGGGCGGCGTGACCCGCCTGGGCTGACGGGCGTCGGGGCAGGGCGCCGTCACTACAGGGCGCGATGAACCGCCGGGAAAGCCGCCCGGCGGAATTCGTTGTGGAAATAGGATGGAAGTGGTCCAATATCGCCTATTGTCCTGATAGCAAGGCGGCTCCCCATGCAGGATCTCAACGATCTCTATTACTTCGCCATGGTGGTCGAGCATGGCGGCTTCGCCGCGGCCGAGCGGGCGCTCGGGATCCCGAAGTCCCGGCTGAGCCGGCGCATCAGCCAGTTGGAAACCGAACTGGGCGTGCGCCTGCTGCAGCGCTCGACCCGCCGGTTCGCTGTCACCGACGTCGGCCAGAGCGTGTTCCGCCATGCGCAATCGATGTTGGCCGAGGCGACCGCCGCGCGCGAGGTCGTAGACCGGCTCAGCGCCGAACCGCGCGGCCTGGTCCGCGTCAGCGTGCCGGTGAGCATCGCCCAGCAGTCGATTCCGCAGATGCTGCCCGAGTTCCTGGCCCGCTACCCGCAGGTGCGCGTGCAGTTGCACGTGAGCAATCGCCGCGTGGACGTCATCAACGAGGGCTTTGACGTCGCCGTGCGCGTGCGCGCCAAGCTCGACGACGACGGCAGCCTGGTCATGCGCAGTTTCGGCCAGATCCAGGAACTGCTGGTCGCCAGCCCCGGCTATCTCGATCGCATGGGCCGCCCGAAGGACCCGGACGAACTCAGCCAGCACACCACGATGAGCATGGGCGAGGACGAGGTGAAGCAGCGCTGGGACCTGCAGGCTGCCGACGGCACCACCCGCCGCGTGGAGCTCAAGCCCCGCGTCGCCGGCTTCGACTTCCCGATGCTGATGGCGCTGGCCAAGCAGGGCCTGGGCATCACGATGCTGCCCGAGACCCTGTGCGCCGAAGCCGTGCGCAATGGCGAACTCGAGGTCGTGCTGCCCGACTGGCACCTGCCGCAGGGCATCGCCCACGCCGTGTTCGCCTCGCGCCGCGGCCTGCTGCCGGCGGTCCGGGTGTTCATCGACTTCCTGGCCGAGAAGCTGCCCCCGCTGATCGAAGCCTCGAGCCTGGATTGCCGCAACTGCGACCGCAAGGGTCGTGATGGCATTTCGGTGCCCGCACCGCGCATCGCACAAGGCGCCACGCGTGCGACAATGTCCTGAGCCGGCGCCCGGATCGCAGGTCCAGCGCCGGTCTGGCACGACCGCGCAATGCGTGGTGCCGTGAGGACGTTTCACCCCCAATGGAGAGATGGCCGAGTGGTTAAGGCAGCGGTCTTGATCCGGAGGCCGCAGGCCGGAGGAAACATCGACCGCAGGTCGATGGTCAAACCGCCGGCACCGCGCGAAGCGCGGTGTAGTGTGGAAGCGTAGTAACAACGGAGAGATGGCCGAGTGGTTTAAGGCAGCGGTCTTGAAAACCGCCGAAGGGTCAAACCTTCCGTGGGTTCGAATCCCACTCTCTCCGCCAATCCTGCGTATCTATCTGATTTGATTGGATAAAGCGCGATTTCGGGGTTGGCGAATCAGGACGCAAATCGGGGCACACAGAACCCGAGGCGAATTCCTCATCATCTATCGCGCTCCCCGTCGGGGCGCTGGGCGTTTCGCCAGCGTGTGCCGGCCGATCTTCAAGGCATCCTCGGATGCCGTCTCCTCAAGCGCTCCCTTCGCACGGCTGATCTGCCAGAGGCGCGGATGCGCGCCGTCATGCTCGCGGCCGGCTATGCTCGGCTCTTCAGCCTGTTGAGGGATCAACACGTGGCGAAGTTGTCCAAGGACGAAGTGGACGCGCTCATTGGCCGCTTGAGCGGTGCCGATAACCTGCGCGACCTGACGCTGCACCGGACCTTGGGTCCTGACGGCATGGTCAGCGAGCGGTGGCAGATCGACGACGAAAAAGACGTCCGGCTCTTTCGGAAGGTGCAGCAGCGCCGCGTTGGCGATGACCCGATCCAGGACATGGTGGACGGCATCGTGCCGGCGCCGATGCCAGCCGCGCCCCGCTCAGGGTTGGAACCCATCCAACTCGGAAAGGCTCGGGATGCTTGGCTCGCCACGCTCAAGGGCAGCACGCTGCCCAAGACCTACACGATCAAGAAAACCGCCATCCAAGCTCTGGTGGGCTTCCTGGGCGATAAGACGCGGGTCGCGAGCATCACTCGATCGGACCTGGCCCGCTGGTATCAGTCCATGCGCAAGGCGGGCGCTTCGACGCCAACGCTTACGAACAAACAAAGCTATGTCGGCGGGAAGGGCGGCTTCTTTGACTGGGCGATAGCCTCGGGCTACTACCCCAAGGGTGATAACCCGGCCAGTGGTCACGTGAGCTACTCGGCCCGTGAGAAGCGAGCGCGCCGGAAGTTGGGGTTTAAAGCCTTCGATCGCGGCCAGATCCAGGCACTGTTCGCGCCAGCGGCCTTCGGAAGGCTTTCAGAGTCCGCCCAATGGGCCTCGCTCATCGGCCTCTACACAGGCGCCAGGGCGTCCGAGGTAGGTCAGCTGCTGACCCATGGTGTTTTTGAGGAGGACGGCATCCCCTGCATCCGCGTCTCAGACGAGGGCGAACATCAGAAAGTGAAGACCGATGTGAGCCTGCGCACGGGGCGGTCTCAAGAATCAAGTGCAACACGTGATTTGAAGTCGATGATTTCCCTCTCCATCACCTGGGCTGGTGTTGCCCAGCCGAGCGTCTTGCGCGGTCGCCCGTTCATC
>NZ_JBDJMI010000035.1:0-31113 GCF_039673825.1 Luteimonas sp. TWI662
CCGGGTCGCGGTGCGGCGGTCGATGACCCTGCTGCTGCCGCCCGAAACCCACGACGTCAGCTTCGCGATGACCTCGAGCTTCAGCTGCATGATGCTCGCGACGCTGGCCGCGCTAGGCGGGCCGCACGCCCTGGAGGCGCGCGTGCCCGCGATGGCGTCGGCCACCGAAGCCGTGCTGCAGCAGGCGCGCGGGCTGACCCAGGAACTGGCGCTGTGCGGGTTCGAGCGCGTGGTGTATCTGGGCAGCGCACTGTTCAAGGGCCTGGCGCGCGAGGCCGCGCTCAAGCTGGGCGAACTGACCAACGGCGCGATCGCGACCTGCTTCGAATCGCCGATGGGTTTCCGCCACGGCCCCAAGACCTTCGTCACCGCACGCACGCTGGTGGTGGTGTTCGTGTCCAACGACCCGCTGACCCGGCGCTACGATCTCGACCTGCTCGATGAACTGCGCGGCGATGGCGTGGCCGCGCGCGTGATCGAGGTCACCGCCGCCGACCCGCATGGCCCGGCGCGCGATGCGGTGCGCGTGACCGGACTCGCGCGCGCCCACGATCTCGACCTGCTGTGGCCCTATGTCGCGGCGGCGCAGCTGTTCGCGTTCCACGCCTCGCGGGCGCTGGGCGTGCGGCCCGACAGCCCGAATGCGCAGGGCACGGTGAACCGTGTCGTCCAGGGCGTGCGCTTGTACCCGCTGGTGCCATGAGCGGCGCGGCCTACTATCTGGGCGTCGATGGCGGCGGCACCAAGACCCGCTTCGTGCTGCTCGATGCCGAAGGCGGCGTGCGCGCCGAGGTCCAGCGCGGCACCGCCTATCACCCGCAGATCGGCCTCGACGGCGTGCGTGCGCTGCTGGCCGACGGCATCGACGCGGTCACGCAGCAGGCGCAGGCGACGCCGGACGCGATCGCCTATGCGTTCTTCGGGCTGCCGGCGCACGGCGAAGACGGCGCGGCCACGCCGCAGCTCGATGCGATACCCGAAGCGCTGCTCGGCCACCGGCGGTATCGCTGTGGCAACGACATGGTCTGTGGCTGGGCGGGATCGCTGGCCTGCGCGGACGGCATCAACATCGTCGCGGGCACCGGCTCGATTGCCTACGGCCAGCGGCAGGGGCGCGAGGCGCGCGCCGGTGGCTGGGGCGAGGTGTTTTCCGACGAGGGCTCGGCGTACTGGATCGCGGTCCAGGGCCTCAACGCCTTCTCGCGCATGAGCGATGGACGGCTGCCGCGCGGGCCCTTGGATGCGGCGCTGCGTGCGCATTTCGAGCTCGCCGACGACCTCGACCTGTGCGCGCGGGTGTACGGCGCGCAGGCCTTGACGCGCGACCGGATCGCGCAGCTGTCGTTGCAGGTCGCCCAGGCGGCCGAGGCCGGCGACGACGTGGCGCGCGCGATCTTCGAACGGGCGGGGCAGGAACTGGCCGCGATCGTCGATGCGGTACGCCGCGCGCTCGATTTCGGCGACCACGGCCCGGTGCCGGTGACCTGCTCGGGCGGTGCCTTCGGGGCGGGCGCGCTGCTGCAGGCGCCGCTGGCAGCGGCCTTGCACGCGACCGGCATCGACTTCGAACTGCGGGCACCCCGCTACGCGCCGCATCACGGCGCGGCGCTGTATGCGATGCGGCTGGCCGGGCACCCGTTGCCCGGCACGGTCACGGCCGCCTGAGCCGGCGGCCGCAAAGCGCGTCGGCGCCGGCCGCGGCGGTCAGCTGCGCAGGCGCAGCAACTGCGCCTGCAGCGTCTCGACCTGGGCGCGCAGTTGCGCGTTCTCGCGTTCGAGTGCGTCGACGCGCCGCTGCAGTGCGCGCGTGTCGGGAGGGGCGTCGCCCTCGGCGGTCTCGCCGTCCTCGCCCTCGCGGGGCGTGCGCGGGCGCTTCTTCGCATCGCGCGCACGCTTGGCAGCCTGCTTGAGCTCGGCCTTGCCGGCCTGCGCCGCGCTGCGTTGCTCCTCCTCGGGCAGGCTGGCGACCGCGGCGGCGGCGCTGATCGAGATCTCGCCGGCCTTCAGGGCCTCGACCACCTCCGGTGTCGCCTGGGCGTGGATGCGCTCGATCATCATCACCTGGTTGGCGCTGAGCCGGGCTTCGCGCGCCAGATCGGCGCGGGTGGCGGGCACGGGGGTGTCGTCCCACGGCGGTCGGTCCTCGTCCTCGGGCGCGTCGGCTGCGTCGTCGCTCGCGTGCGGTGGCGATTCGAGCCGGGCCTGCTGGCGCGCCTCCAGGATCGTGCGCTTGCGTAGCGCGAGCACCCCGCGCTGGTAGTCCGACACGCTGCGCCGGCCCAGGTGCTGCTCGATCATCCACAGGTGGACATCGTCCATCGACTTGAAACGGGTGTTCTGCACCGTCTCGAATGGGATGCCGTGCTTCTGGCAGATGCCGTAGCGGTTGTGGCCATCGACGAGCACGTTGCCCCACAGCACCAGCGCGTCGCGGCAGCCTTCTGCGAGCAGGCTGCGCTCCAGCGCCTCGTGCTCGTCGGGTGTCAGCGGATCGATGTAGGCCTTCAGGGCGTCGACGACGACGATGTTCATGCAGCTCCAGGGCGACGGGGGGCGCGCATTGTAGGCGGCGTGCCCGGCGCCGGGCACCGGATGCGTCCGCTCGCTCTGCTCAGGGCCGGCATGACGCCCCGCGCCACGGCGTCTGGGTAAGCTCGTCGGCGTGCCGAACCCAGGATCTGCGCCACCGATGACGCCGTCTTCCCGCGACCCGTACCCCGATGCGCTGCGCGCCGGCGCCCTGCTGCTGGTCGTGTTCGGGCATTGGATCGCGACCTTGCCGCGCATGGCGGACGGCGTGCTGGTCGACACCGGGCACCTGCTCGCGGCCTGGGACGCGGCCGGCTGGCTGACCTGGATCGTGCAGGTCGTGCCGCTGTTCGTGTTCGTCTCGGCGGCGGTCAGCGCCAACAGCGTGGCCCGTCGCGCGGCGCAGGGCGCGCAGATGCCCTGGTGGGCGGGGCGGGCGCTCGGGCTGGCGCGGCCGACGCTGACCTACCTGGTGGTGCTTGCCGCGATCGCGATGCTCTCATGGCTGTCGGGCGGTCATCTGCTGGCGGTGTTCGACCGCTCGCTGACGATCCACCTGTGGTTCCTGCTGATGCTGCTCACGGTGCAGGCGCTGCTGCCCTGGAGCCTGCGCCTGGATGCGCGCCTGGGCCTGGGCGCGGTCGCCGGGCTGGTCGTCGTGGCCGGCGTTCTCGACATGATCCGTGCCGGGGCGACATCGGCCGGTGCGCTGCGCACACTCGGTCAGCTGGCGACCGAGCGGCCGGCCGGCATCGCCTGGCTCAACATGCTGGTGGTGTGGCTGATCCCGCAGCAGTTGGGCATCGCGTGGAAGCGCGGACGCTTCCGCGGCCCAGCGACCGGTGCCGGCCTGCTGCTGCTCGGCGCCGTCTGGCTGGCGCTGGCGATCGCCGCCGGCTATCCGGTCGCGATGGTCGGTGTGACGCTGGCCGGCAACAACATGCTGCCGCCCACGCTGGCGCTGATCGGGGTGATGTGGCTGCAGGTGGGCCTGGTGCTCCTATGCGAGCCGCTGGCGCGGCGGGTGCTCGCGGGCCGCGCACCGGCGAAGGCGATCGCGGTGCTCGGCGCGCTCGGCATGCCGCTGTACCTGTGGCACAAGCTCGCCGAGCTGCCGGCCGCCTGGCTGGGCGAACGACTGGGCTTGCCGATCGATGCCGGGTTGCCCGGCGCGCCGGGCTTCTGGCTCGGGCGCGCAGGCTGGATCGCGCTGTGCCTGGTGGTGGTCGCGCCGCTGGTTGCCCTGGTCGTGCGTTTCGAACTGCGGCGCGACCGTGACGTCCCGGCGACCGATCGCCGCGTCGATGTTGTGCTCGGCGGCCTGGCGCTGTACGTCGGTCTGGGTGCGGCGCTGGCCCTGGGCGCGTGGCCGGGCGCCGCGATCGGAATGGTCGCCGTGGCCCTGGCGTCCTGGCGCCTGCGGCGACGCGGCGACCGGCGTTGAGCCCGGCTCAGCGAGCGGGTGCGTCGCCGATCGCGGCCGGCGGCGCCCGGTGTGTGGCCAGGCACGTGACCACGCTCAGCGCCACCAGCACGAACGCGATGGCCTCCAGCAGCGTGGGCAGGCGGCGTTCCCAGACAAAGCCGTAGAGCAGGGCGAACAGCGTTTCGAACAGGATCATCTGGCCGACCAGGGTCAGCGGCAGCAGCCGGCTCATGCGGTTCCACAGTGCGTTGCCGATCATCGACGCCAGCAAGGCCACGCCGGCCGACACCCCGATCAGCAGCGCCCAGGCCGAGGACGGTTGGGGCACGCGGGGCAGGGCCCAGGCCAACGGCAACAGCAGGGCGGTCAAGCCGCAGGTGACCACGCCGGTGAGCAGGTTCCACTCGTGGACGGTGATGTGCTGTAGACGGGCCAGCCAACGCGCATTGTGCACCGCAAAGCAGGTCCACGCGGCCAGCGCGCCCACACCGCAAGCCAGCCCGAGCAACTGTCGCCCGACCGTGTCCGCCGCGGGCATCGCCAGCGCCTGCCAGCCGATGCACAGCACGCCGGCTGCGGCCAGCAGCAGCGAGGGCGCGAGCCGGCGCAGCGGTACCGCGTCCCGGTCGCGGCTGCCGACCAGGGTGACGGCGACCGGCAAAAAGCCGATGACCAGCGAGGTCATCGCGATGCCGCCCAACTGCACGGCGCTTGCCAGCAGCAGGTAGTACAGAACGTTGCCGGTGAGTGCCAGCCACACCAGCCCCCGCCATTCGCGGCGGCCGAGCAGGCCGACCAGCCGGGTCCAGTGCGGAGCGATCAGCAGGATCGAGAACAGGCCATAGAACAGATAGCGGCCGATGGTCAGGTCCAGTGGCCGGAAGTCGCGGACCAGCGCCGGCGCCAGGAAGACCAGGCCCCACAGCGCACCTGCGCCGATGCCGCAGGCGACGCCGGCAAGCGTGTCGTGTCGAGGGCTGGCACGCATCGAGTCCATGCGCCGCACGATAGGCAGGATCGACAGCGCCGTCTTGACCCGGTCTCGCGTCGTTGTGGTCCTGCACTCGCGTCTTTCAGCGGCGCGCCTGGCGGCGCGCCTGCGCGGGCGTCTGCCCGTCTGCGCGAAGCATCGCACGGGTCAGCGCGCTCTGGTCGGCGTAACCGCAGCGGTAGGCGATCTCGGCGATCGGCAGCGCGGTCCGCGTGAGCAGGTCGCGGGCCCGCGCGAGTCGCAGGGACGACAGCCAGGCGCGTGGCGTGGTGCCCAGTTCCTGCTGGAACAGCGCGTGCAGACGACTGGCGCTCACGCCGACCTGCGCGGCCATCGTCTCGGCGGTCCAACCGCGCGCCGGCTGCGCCTCGACCATCGCCAGCAACGGCGCGAGCCGGGCGCTCGGCTGCGGCGACTCGCCGAGCAGGGTGTCGAGCAGCAGCGGGATCCATAGCCGGAGGCGGTGCGCGGACACGCCGCCGCGCAGGGTCAGCGCTTCCATGTAGTCGATCAGGCTGCGCGCTTCGGGGCCGAGCGCGACGTAGGGCCGACGCGCCAGGCAGTCGGCGATGCGCGGGTCGAGCTCGCTGGTGTGCAGGTCGAGGATGATCGAACGATTCGCAGCGTCGCCGATCTGATCGTGACAGGCGCCGGCCTCGACGAAGGCGCCGAGGCTGCGGTCGAGCTGGGCGCCGGCACCGGCGATGTCCATGTGCAGCCGGCCGTCGAGCGGCAGCACGATCTGTGCGAAGTCATGGCGATCGACCTGGCTGACCGTGCCGTAGGCGCGGATGGCGATCGGCGAGGGGGGAGGGGAGGCGGCCATGGCGATGCGGGAGGCGGGACGGGCGATGCTAGCGCAGCGCGCCATGCAGGGCGGATGGGCGCGGGTCGTCGCGAGGCTGCGCGGGCGACACGGGCGACACAGGCGTGGGGCAGCGTGATCCGTGGACCTTGCGGCGCGACATGAACGGGACCGGGACGAGCGTGTGGGAAGAAAGTGCCTTGGCAACAGTCCGGGGCTTCACCGCCTGCGGCGGGCGCGGCGCCCAGCATCGCGTTTCCTGACCTGTTACGGAGTGCGACCATGAATCTTCGTCCGACCCTGCTGGTGGCCTCGCTCGCGTTCGCGCTGTCGGCATGCGGCGACCGTACCGACGATCGTCAGGCGGCCGCCACACCGGCAACGCCGCCCGCGTCCGCGCCGACCGCCGACGACGGCGCGGCGATGCGCACAGGCCCGACCGACACGATGGCCCCCGGCGACACCCGGACCGGCGCCGCGACTGCGCTGGCGGCGGCTGATCGCAAGGCGCTGCTCACGGTGATCGAGGTCGATCGCCACGAGATCGCGGCCGCGCAGGATGCATTGAAGAAGGGCGTCGGTGAGCGCGCGCAAGCGTACGCCGAGCAACTGCGCACCGACCACGAACGCAGCATGCAGGCCACGCAGGCGATGCTCGACGGCACCCACGAGGGCGCAGGTGCATCGCCGCAGGCGGCAGTGGCCGAGGATCCGGCGCTGGCCGCCGAGCGCCGCCAGCACGACACCGAGCGCCAGCGCCTGGAGGGGCTCAATGGCGAGGCGTTCGAGGCTGCGTGGATCGACGCGATGATCAAGGGCCACCAGGCGGCGCTGGACAAGCTCGATCGCGAGCTGATCCCGCAGGCCAGTGCGGCGGACGTGCGCAGTCACCTGGAGCGCACGCGCGAGACGATCGCCGGCCACCTCGAGCGCGCGCAGGCCTTGCAGGCGCCTGCGTCCTGAGTTCGATCACCGAGGAAGATGGGGCGATGCGCGCGTCGTCCCCATCCCAACCCTCAACCCGTGAAGGGCGCAATGCTCCGCACGCGGGGAGGGGGCTCGCAAGCACAGGTCCTAGCTTCCCACGTGCGGGGAGGTCGGCGCGCTTGCCGCGCCGGGTGGGGGCGGCGTTCTACACCTCCCGCCCGAACAGGTCGTCCTGCGACGGCGCTGGCGCACTGTAGTCCAGCCGGCCGTCGACGATGCGTGCGGCCGCGGTCCAGGGATGCGGCTGCGATTGTCCCGGTGCCATCAGATGCACCACCTCCCAGCCGCGGGCCTTGAAGTCGTCGGCGATCAGGCTGCGATGGCAACGCCACCACATGGCCTCGGCGCACATGCAGGCGGTGCGCTCGGCGTGCGCGAGGTCCATCAGCTGCGCGCGCGCCTGGGCGTACTCGGCCGTCTCCATGTAGTCGGCGTAGCCGCGGAAACCCGCGTTGCGCCAGGCGGTGTGCGGCGAGTCGCGACGTGCCCGGCGCCGACCGCCCAGCTCGGGCATCGGCACGAAGGCGATGCCCGCCTCGGGCAGGCTGTGCATGAGCGACTGCGCGGCAAAGTGCGGATAGCGGCGCGAGCCGGGATGGCGACGCACGTCGACCAGCGTGGTGATGCCGTCGGCGCGCAACAGGTCGATGAAGACCTCGAACGGTCGCGTCGAGTGGCCGATCGTCCACAGGCGGGGCGTGTGCATGCAGGCAGGCTAATGCTGCGAGCGTGGAGAGCGTGCGCAGTCCATCGATCCGTCGGCCGGCAAGCGAACGGGCATGCGGCCACCCGCGTCACGACCGAACCGGCGGACGTCCGTGCCGGTGCCGACACCGGGCTGCACGGCTTGTTCGAACGGCTGCAGCGCGAGCACCACGAGCGCTATCGAGTCGCCGAGTACGTCTGCCGGCGCATACTGGCGCCTTCCGACCCGAGAGTGCCGCATGCCCCCGATCGCCAATGCCGATACGTTCCGCCTGGGCGATCGCCGCGTGAAGCGGCTGGGCTATGGCGCGATGCAACTCGCCGGTCCCGGTGTGTTCGGACCGCCGAAGGACCACGCCGCCGCCCTTGCGGTGCTGCGCGAGGCGGTCGCGTTGGGCGTCGACCACATCGACACCAGCGATTTCTACGGCCCGCACATGACCAATCGGCTCATTCGCGAGGCGCTGCACCCCTATGCCGGCGATCTGACGATCGTGACCAAGATCGGTGCCCGCCGCGACGACGATGCCGCCTGGCTGCCCGCGTTCTCGCCGCAGGCGTTGCGCCAAGCGGTGCACGACAACCTGCGCAACCTCGGCCTCGACGTACTGGATGTGGTCAACCTGCGGATCATGTTCTCCGCGCACGGCCCGGCGGAAGGCTCGATCGAGGCGCCGCTCGCGGTGCTGGCCGATCTGCAGCGACAAGGGCTGGTGCGCCACATCGGCCTGAGCAACGTCACCGCGACCCAGGTGGCGCAGGCGCGGGAGATGGTCGAGGTGGTGTGCGTGCAGAACCTGTACAACATCGCGCACCGCAACGACGATGCGCTGATCGATACGCTGGCCACCGACGGCATCGCCTACGTACCGTTCTTCCCATTGGGTGGATTCATGCCGCTGCAATCATCCGCGCTGTCGACAGTCGCCCACGACCTGGGCGCGACGCCGATGCAGGTCGCACTGGCGTGGTTGCTGCGCCGCGCGCCCAATCTGCTGTTGATCCCCGGCACGTCATCGCTCGCGCATCTGCGCGAGAACCTGGCCGCCGCGGCCCTGGTGCTGCCGGCGGCGGCGATCGCGACCCTGGACGGCATCGCCGCCGGTTCGGCGTAGCCGATCCTGGCAGCCAGGCCGGTCAGCGCTGCCTGGCCAGCCACCGATCGAGCTGGCCGGCGAACGCCTGACGATCCCGGGCGTGAAACGCGGTCGGTCCACCGGTCTGCACACCGGCGCCGCGCAGCTCGTCCATGAAGTCGCGGATCGACAGCCGCTCGGCGATGCTGTCGGGCGAGAACGGCTGGCCGCGCGGATCGATGGCCTGCGCACCCAGCGCGAGCACCCGGGCGGCCAGCGGGATGTCCTGGGTCACCACCAGATCGCCGGCCGCGACGCGGGCGACGATGGCATCGTCAGCGGCATCCGGGCCACCTTCGACCTGAAGGGCGCGCACATGGCGCGAGGGTGGGGTGCGCAGCCATTGGTTGGCGACCAGCGTGACCGCGACCTGGGCGCGGTCGGCGGCGCGGAACAGGATGTCCTTGACCGGGCCCGGGCAGGCATCGGCATCGACCCAGATCCGCGCGGGACCCGTGGCCGGCGTGGTCACTCGGCGGCGTCGGACGCTGCCGGCGTATCGGTGCGGCTCGCCTCGCGCTCGGCGCGCTTCTTGGCGTCCTTCTCGTCTTTCTTCTTCTTCTTGGCGAGTTCGCGCTGGCGTTTTTCGAACGAATAGTTGGGCTTTGCCATGGGGCCTTCGAGGTTGGGCGAACCCCCAGTGTACCGCCCCGCCCAAAACCGGGGTCAGAGTGCACTGCTCGGTCAGCGAGAAATGCACTCTGACCCCGGTTCTGGTTTTGGGGCTGGGTGCGCTGATCGGTCGCAGCGGGGGCGGCTATGGCGGACCGGCAAATGAATGGCCGACTGCCTATGATGGGCGTGTTCATGCCTCCCGACTGCCGGGCCATGGACGGGAGGGCACACCGATCGCCAGGGGGCCTTGATCGAGATCAAGGTGAAGCGACATCACGGGCGCCTAACATTCCTCTATCCAAGAAAGGGGGCGGCGAATGCACGCCATGACTGAAACCTATAACGACAAAGTAGTCCGCCAGTTCGCGGTGATGACCGTGGTCTGGGGCATCGTGGGCATGCTGGTGGGGGTGATCATCGCCGCCCAGCTCTACGCGCCTGCGCTGAACTTCGAGATTCCGTGGCTGAGCTACGGTCGTCTGCGCCCGCTGCACACCAACGCGGTGATCTTCGCGTTCGGTGGCTGCGCCCTGTTCGCGACCAGCCTGCATGTGGTCCAGCGCACCTGCCATGTGCGCTTGCTGTCCGACAAGCTGGCCGCCTTCGTGTTCTGGGGCTGGCAGGCGGTCATCGTCGCTGCGGCAATCACCCTGCCGCTGGGCCTGACCCAGGGCAAGGAGTACGCCGAGCTCGAATGGCCGATCGACCTGCTGATCACCGTGGTCTGGGTCGCCTACGCGGTGCTCTACCTGGGCACGATCGCCAAGCGGCGGGTCAAGCACATCTATGTGGCCAACTGGTTCTTCGCGGCGTTCATCATCGCCGTGGCGCTGCTGCATATCGTCAACAACATCGCAATTCCGGTCGGCCCGCTGAAGTCCTACCCGGTCTACAGCGGCGCGGTCGATGCGATGGTGCAGTGGTGGTACGGCCATAACGCGGTCGGCTTCTTCCTGACCGCCGGCTTCCTGGGCATGATGTACTACTACGTGCCCAAGCAGGCCGGTCGCCCGATCTACTCCTACCGCCTGTCGATCGTGCACTTCTGGGCGCTGATCGCCGTCTACATGTGGGCCGGTCCGCACCACCTGCAGTACACCGCGCTGCCGGACTGGGCGCAGTCGCTGGGCATGGTGTTCTCGCTGATCCTGCTGGCCCCCAGCTGGGGCGGCGCGATCAACGGCGTGATGACGCTCTCGGGGGTGTGGCACAAGCTGCGGACCGACCCGATCCTCAAGTTCCTGATCGTCGCGATCTCGTTCTACATGATCGCCACGTTCGAGGGACCGATGATGTCGATCAAGACGGTCAACTCGCTCTCGCACTACACCGACTGGACCGTGGGCCACGTGCACGCCGGTGCGCTGGGCTGGGTGGCGATGATCTCCATCGGCTCGATCTACGCGTTGATGCCGCGCCTGCTGGGCCTCAAGGAGATGTACTCGACCAAGTGGATCGACCTGCATTTCTGGCTGCACACCGTCGGCGTGGTGCTCTATATCGCCTCGATGTGGATCGCCGGCGTCATGCAGGGCCTGATGTGGCGCGCCACCAATGAGGACGGCACGCTGACCTACAGCTTCGTCGAAGGCCTCAACGCCACCTATCCGTACTACCTGGTGCGTCTGCTGGGCGGCATCGTCGTCCTGTCGGGCATGCTGCTGATGGCCTACAACTTCTGGAAGACCTACCGCCAGAGCCAGGTCGTCACGGCCGACCAGCCGGTGCTTCCGCCCGACATCTCCCACAACCCCGCCCCGGTGGCCGCGCAGGTCTCCGCAGGAGGCCAGGCATGAGCGGCGAGAACAAGAACGCGCACGAGAAGGTCGAAAAGAACGTCGGTCTGATGGCCGTGCTGATCGCGGTGGCAGTGTCGTTCGGCGGCCTGGCCGAGATCGTGCCGCTGATGTACCAGGCCGAGGCGATCGAGCCGCTGCCGGGCGTGGAACCGTACCCGGCGCTGGAGTTGGCCGGACGCGACGTGTATGTCCGCGAGGGCTGCTACAACTGCCACTCGCAGATGGTGCGCACGCTGCGCTTCGAGTCCGAGCGCTATGGCCACTACTCGCTGGCCGGCGAGTCGGTCTACGACCGGCCGTTCCAGTGGGGCAGCAAACGGACCGGGCCGGATCTGGCCCGTGTCGGTGGCCGCTACTCCGACGACTGGCACCGGGTGCACTTGAACAACCCGCGCGACGTGGTGCCCGAGTCGAACATGCCGGCCTATTCGTGGCTGGCCAAGGCCACGCTCGACGGCGAACAGGTCAGCCGTCGCATGCAGGCCCTGCAGCGCCTGGGCGATCCCTACACCGACGAGCAGGTGGCGCAGGCCGCCGAGGACGTCTCGGGCAAGACCGAACTCGATGCCGTGGTCGCCTACCTGCAAGGCCTCGGCCGCCACGCCCCCAAGGGAGGGGACAGCCAATGATTTCCGGAATCGTCACCGCGATCCTGCTGCTGTGCTTCATCAGCGGCTGGGTCTGGGCGTGGAGCCCGAAGCGCAAAACCGAATTCGAGGCAGCCGCGCAGCTGCCGCTGGACGATGACGAGGAGCAGGGGTCATGAGCAACGCTTGGTCGTGGTATGTCATCGCCATCGTGGCGGTGAACATCGTCGGCTGCGTCTGGCTGCTGATCTGGACGTCGCGGCGCCGCCCCGGCGACCCGAAGCCCGATGACACCAGCCATGTCTGGGACGGCGACATCACCGAGTACAACAAGCCGCTGCCCAAGTGGTGGATCAACTTGTTCTACCTGACAGTGGTGTTCGCGATCGGCTACCTGATCTGGTACCCGGGCCTGGGCAACTTCGCGGGCACCAGCGGCTGGACGTCGGCGCGCGAGCATGATGCCGACAAGGCTCGCCGCGACGCCCAGCTCGAGGAGACGTTCGGCGCGTTCGCGGGCAAGCCCCTCGAGCAGTTGGCCGGCGACCCGCGGGCGATGGACCTGGGGCGTTCGATCTTCGTCAACACCTGTGCGGCCTGCCACGGCTCGACCGCGCAGGGCGCACCGGGCTACCCGAACCTGACCGACAATGTCTGGAACTGGGGCGGCGAGCCGGAGCGGATTCTCGAGACGGTGCTCGATGGCCGTCAGGGCATCATGCCGCCGCTGGGGTCGGTGCTGGCCGGGATCGGCGGCGATGTGGCGGTGACCCAGACGGTCGCCTATGTGCGGGCGCTGCGTTCGCCGGACCTGGAGCAGACGCTGAGCACCGACTACATGGCCGCGCGCGGCGAGCAGCATTTCCAGGGCCTGTGCGTGGCCTGCCACGGTGTCGACGGCAAGGGCAATCAGGCGCTGGGCGCTCCGAACCTCACCGCGCGCAACACCCTGTACCCGAACACGCTCGAGAGCATCCGGCAGACGATCAACGAAGGGCGGCACGGCGTCATGCCCGCGCATCGCGACCTGCTGGGCGAGACCCGCTCGCGCCTGGTTGCGGCCTATGTCTGGTCGTTGTCCAATCAGCCTGCAGCGGACACCACGGCACGCCAATGACGGATTTCACGGAACCGCGCTTCGACCACCCGCCACGTCCGCTGGCGCAGCGGGTAGGCGCGATTCTGTGGCCGAGCTTCTTTGCGGCGGGCGTGTGCACCATGGTGTTGTTCGCCTTCGTCGATCCCCTCGCGCTTCGCGACATGACCTTCCCCGATCTGCCGCTGTCGCGCGAGCTGGGATACACCCTCGGATTCTTCATGTTCTGGCTGGCGACTGCGGCCTCCAGCCTGTTCACATGGATCCTTCTGCGGCCTGCGAGCCGCTTCAACCGACCGTTGTCGCCGGACTGAGCCGGCGGCGATCGTCGACGCGGCGCGGCACCTGCGCGCTGCGACATCGGGTCGCATTCCGACGCCCTGACAGGGGCGGACAATAGCGTTCATCACCGAACGCGCACTGCGGTCGCACCCCTATCGGTAGCCAGATGAATCGCATCCAGCCCAAGTGTCCCTCGTCCATCGCACCGCATTCCGGAGCGACGACGTGAAGGGGTCGATCCCGCTCGAAGTCGTCGACGACGGCGGTTCTGTCTACCAGAGCGAGCGCAAGGTCTACCCGCGCGACGTGTCGGGCCGGCTCAACCGGCTGCGCGTGGCCGCGGTGTTCTGGCTGCTGGGCATGTTCTACCTGTTCCCCTGGCTGCGCTGGGATGGTCGTCAGGCGGTGCTGTTCGATCTGCCGGCGCGCAAGTTCCACGTCTTCGGTCTGACCTTCTGGCCGCAGGACTTCCTGTTCCTGGCACTGCTGCTGATCATCGCGGCGCTGGCGTTGTTCTTCTTCACCGCGCTCGCCGGGCGCCTGTTCTGTGGCTACGCCTGCCCGCAGACGGTGTGGACCGAGGTGTTCCTGTGGATGGAGCGCTGGACCGAGGGCGATCGCTCCAAACGCATGAAGCTCGACGCCGGTCCCTGGACCGGCGAGAAGGTGATGCGCAAGGGCGGCAAGCATCTGATCTGGGCGGTGTTCGCGCTGTGGACGGGCTTTACGTTCGTCGGCTTCTTCACCCCGATCACCGACCTGGGCGCGCGCGCGGCGACGCTGTCGTGGGGCGGCTGGGAAACGTTCTGGGTGTTGTTCTACGCCTTGGCCACCTGGGGCAATGCCGGCTTCCTGCGCGAGCAGGTCTGCAAGTACATGTGCCCCTATGCGCGCTTCCAGAGCGCGATGTTCGACCGCAATACCCTGATCATCGCCTACGACCCGATGCGCGGCGAGCCGCGCGGTCCGCGCAAGCGCGCCCTGGGTAGCGTGCTTGCCCGCGGTCGTGGCCTGCTCGACAAACTGGTGGCCTACGACTACGTGTTCCGCGCCGGGCGCCACCCATCGGCGGCCAGCCAGAACGCGCAGGCGCGCGGCACCATCACCTGGGACGGCGATCTGGGCACGATCGAACCGTTGCCCAAGTTCGCGCCCGAGGCGTTGGGCGACTGCATCGATTGCACGATCTGCGTGCAGGTCTGTCCGACCGGCATCGACATCCGCAATGGCCTGCAGTACGAGTGCATCGCCTGTGGTGCCTGCATCGACGCCTGCGACAGCGTCATGGACAAGATGGGCTATCCGCGTGGCCTGATCCGCTACTCCACGCAGAACGCGATCGACGGCAAGGCCACCAAGGTGCTGCGTCCGCGCATCTTCGTCTACGGCGCGCTGCTGGTGGCGCTGTGCGTGGCCTGGGCGGTCGGCGTGGGCACCCGCAGCGACCTGATCGTGGAAGTGCTGCGCGACCGCAATGCGCTGTACCGCGACGCCGGCGATGGCAGGACCGAGAACGCCTACACCCTCAAGCTGGTCAACAAGTCCGATGCGGCGCGCGAGTTCCGCATCCTGGTCGAATCCGCGACGCCGGGCATCGAACTGCGCGACAATGCCCACGCCGTGCCTGCGCGTGCGGAGGAGGTGGTCTCGTTCCCGCTGGTGCTGGTGGCGCCTGAACAGGTGCGGGGCCGCCACGAGGTGCGGTTCGTCGTCGAGTACGGCGACGGCAAGCGCCAGACAGTCGACAGCAGCTTCTTTGGACCGATGTGATGAATGACAGCAAGCGCCCGCTGTGGCAGATCCCGGTGATGTGGCTGGTCATCGGCCTGCCGCTGGCCTCCATCGTCGCCGGCGTGGGGCTGGTGGTCATCGCCACGCGTTCGGGCGGCGCCGATGTCGTCAACGATGAGGTGCGCCGCGTCTCGCAGATCCAGACCACCGATCTCGGCCCGGACGCGAAAGCGCGGCAGTTGGGTCTCAGTGCGATCGTGCGGATCGACGAGACGATGGTCGAGGCGATCCCGGCGACCGGCGAGTTCCCGCGCGAGGCGCGCTTGCAGTTGCGTCTGCAGCATCCGACCCAGTCGCAGGACGACCTGACGCTCGAGCTGGCACCGACGGACACCGGGTGGCGCTCGACCACGCCGATCGACGACGGCCATGACTGGATCGTGCAGCTGGCGCCCCTGGATGGGACCTGGCGCCTGCAAGGCCGCCTGCCCAAGCAACAGCACGCCGCCCGCCTGGCGCCGTCGCTGCAGCCCTGATGCAGACGTGAACGCCGCTGCGCATCCCGCACCTGCGGGCTGCTTCCACTGTGGCGAGCCGCTGACCGCGCACGCTGTGCAGGCGCCGATCGACGGCGCCACGCAGGCGTTCTGTTGCGACGGCTGCGCGGCGGCGGCGCAATGGATCCGCCACGCCGATTTGGGCGATTACTACCGCCTGCGCAGTGCGATGCCCGCGCCGGTCGGCAACGAGGCGATCGACTTCGGGATCTGGGATCGCGAGGACCTGCTGCGCGAACACGCCAACCCGGTGCCCGGTGGACGCGCGCTCACCCTGCTGACCGACGGCATGCGCTGCGCGGCGTGCGCATGGTTGATCGATCGCGCGCTGCGCCGCGAGGCAGGCGTGCTCGATGTCACCGCCAACGCGGTGACCGGCCGCATCCGTATCGCCTGGGATCCGGCGCGCACGGTGCTGTCAAAGGTGCTGCAGCGGCTGGCCGCGCTGGGGTATCGCCCGTACCTGGCCGGTGGCGAGGCGCGCGAGCGCGCCCGGGTGCGTGAGCGCCGGCGCTGGCTGCTGCGTCTGGGCATTGCCGGCCTGGGCACGCTGCAGGCGATGATGTTCGCCGAGGCGCTGTACCTGGACTTCGACCAGCAGATGCCGCACGCCACGCGCGACTTCTTCCGCTGGATCACCTTCATGGTGTCGACCCCGGTGGTGTTCTATGCCGGCTGGCCGTTCCTGGCAGGCATGGCGCGCGAGCTGCGCCAGCGCCATGTCGGCATGGACACGCTGATCGCGACCTCGACCCTGCTGGCGTACCTGGCCAGCCTGTGGGAGACGATCCGCGGGGGGACCCATGTCTGGTACGACGCGGCGGTGATGTTCGTGTTCCTGCTGCTGGCCGCGCGCATGCTCGAGCAACGCGCGCGCAACGTCGCCACCGCCCAGGTCGATGCGCTGGCGCGCGCGCGGCCGTCGCTGGCGGTGCGCGAGCGCGCCGACGGCACGCGCGAGTCGGTGCCGGCCGCCGAGCTCGTCGCCGGCGACATCGCCTGTGTCGCGGCCGGCGATGTCTTGCCCGCCGACGGCGTGCTGCTCGATGGTGAGGCGGTGTTCGAGGAGTCGCTGCTGACCGGCGAGTCGGCACCGGTGCGTCGCGTTGCCGGCGAGGCGCTCTACGCCGGCACGGTCTGCCGCGAGTGGCCGGTGCGGGTACGCGTGACCTGCACCGGCGCCGACACGCGCTTGTCGCAGCTGACCCGGCTGGTCGAACAGGCGCAGTCGCATCGGCCGCGCCTGGCGCGCCTGGCCGACGGCATCGGCAGCCGCTTCGTCGCCGGGCTGTTGCTGACCGCGCTGGCGGTCTATGTGGGCTGGCGCATCCACGATCCGGCGCGCGCGTTCGAAGTGACGCTGGCGCTGCTGGTGGTCAGCTGCCCCTGTGCGCTGTCGCTGGCGGTGCCCACGGCGCTGGCCACCGCGCACGGCGCGTTGGCCCGGCTCGGCGTACTGGCGACCCGGGCCGATGCCCTGGAGACGCTCGCCAGTGCGACCGACATGGTCTTCGACAAGACCGGCACGTTGACCGACGCGCGTCCCGAACTCGATGAGGCGACCGGCTTCGACGGTTTCGATCCGCAGCGTGCGCTGCGGATCGCGGCCGCGCTTGAGCGCGATGCCAATCATCCGATCGCGCAGGCCTTCGCGCATGTCGCTGCCGATGCCGCCGCCGAGGCGATGGCAGTGGTGCCGGGGCAGGGGGTGGAAGGCACCGTCGAAGGCGTCCGCTGGCGGCTGGGCCAGGCGGCGTTCGCTGCCGGGCGCGCAGACGACGGCGCCCTGTGGCTGGGCGATGGCCGCCGCGCGGTGGCCCGGTTCACGCTGCGCGAGCACGTACGCGAGGACGCGGCTGCCGCCCTGCAGGGCCTGCGTGAGCTGGGACTGGTGCTGCACCTGTCCAGCGGCGATGCGCAGGCGCCGGTCACGGCGCTGGCGGCGCGGCTGGGCATCGAAGATGCGCATGCGCGCCAGACGCCGGAAGACAAGCTCACGCGGGTGCGCGCGCTGCAGGCCGAGGGCCGCACCGTGGCGATGATCGGCGACGGCCTCAACGATGCGCCGGTGCTGGCCGGCGCCGACGTGTCGATCGCGATGGGCGAGGGCGCATCGCTGGCCCAGCGCGCTGCCGACCTGGTCACCACCGGGCCGACCCTGCGCCGTATCCCGGCGACGATCGCGGTGGCGCGGCGCGCCCGCCGGGTGATCCGGCAGAACCTGGGCTGGGCGCTTGCCTACAACCTGCTGGCGATCCCGGTGGCGGCGGCCGGACTGGTGACGCCGTGGCTGGCGGCGCTGGGCATGGCATTGTCGTCGCTGCTCGTCACCGCCAATGCGCTGCGCCTGACGCGGGTGCCGGCGACCGGAGAACCGAGATGAGAAGTCTGCTGTTGTTGGTCCCGATCAGCCTGGTCCTGCTCGGCATCGCGATTGCCGCGTTCGTCTGGGCGGTCAGGCGCGGCCAGTTCGACGACATGGACACGCCTGCGCTCGACATCCTGGTCGACGACGATGGCCGCGACGGCACCACGCACACATCGGCCGGGCGGGACCCGGAGGCAGCACCGACGTCTGCGCCGCAGGACCGGCCGCGTGCCGATTGACTGGCTGGTGGTGCTGGCCGCGCTGACCAGCGGCCTGCTCGGCGGCCTGCACTGTGCGGCGATGTGCGGCGGTATCGCGACCGGGTTCTCGGCCACATCCCCGACCGGTGGCTGGCCGCATGCGCTGCAGGTCAACCTGGGCCGCGTCGGCGGCTACGTGCTGGCCGGCGCAATCGTCGGCGGCTTCGGCCACGGGTTGGTCGGCGTGTTCGGCAACCCCTGGATCGGCTTCGGGCTACGCATGCTATTGGGCGTGGCGCTGGTGCTGGTCGCGCTGCGGCTGTTCGGGCGCGGCGGCTTCGACCTGCTGCGCCGGCCGGGCGCGCGTCTGTGGGCCTGGCTGCAGCCGTTGCAGCGACGCCTGCTGCCGGCCGAGACCGCGCCGCGCCGGATCGCGTTGGGGATGGTGTGGGGCTGGTTGCCCTGTGGGCTCAGCCTGAGCCTGCTGACGGTGGCCTGGATGCAGGCCAGCGTGCCGGGCGGCGCGCTGACGATGGCCGCGTTCGGCCTGGGCACGTTGCCGGTGATGCTGCCGCTGACCTGGTCGGGCCAGCGCGTTGGCCGGTGGCTGCAGCGCCCGCGGCTGCGTGCGCTCGCGGCGTCGCTGGTCCTGGTGGCGGGCCTGCTGACGTTGGCAGGCCCGTGGTTGATGCAGGTGCCGGCGCTGCATGGGCCGTTGTCGGCGATCGGCTGCATGCCGCCGCCGCTGTAGCCGCAACGCGTCGGCGGCGTCAGCGCCCGAACGGCGGCACTGGCCCGGCGGGCACGATGCCGGTGGGATTGATCTGCCGGTGGCTCTGGTAGTAGTGCCGTTTGATGTGGTCGAAGTCGACGGTCGGCGCGACCGCTGGGTGGCGGTACAGGCGCTGAGTGTAGGCGAGCAGGGCGGGATAGTCGACCAGCCGGCGCAGATTGCACTTGAAGTGCCCGTGGTAGACCGCGTCGAAGCGCAGCAGCGTGGTGAACAGGCGCCAGTCGGCCTCGGTCAGTTGCTGGCCGCACAGGAACGGCTCGCCCGACAGCCGCAGCTCCAGCCAGTCGAGGGTCGCGAACACCGCCTCGACGGCCTCGTCGTACGCCGCCTGGCGGGTCGCAAAGCCCGCCTTGTAGACGCCGTTGTTGAGCCCGTCGTAGATGCGCGCATTGACCGCGTCGATCTCCTCGCGCAGGGCCTGGGGGTAGTAGTCGCCCTCGGCCGCGCCGACGCCGTCGAAGGCGCTGTTGAACATGCGGATGATGTCGGCCGATTCGTTGCTGACGATGGTGCCGCGCTGGGTGTCCCACAGCACCGGCACGCTGACCCGGCCGGTGTAGCGCGGGTCGGCGGCGGTGTAGAGCTGCCACACCGTCTCCGCGCCGTTGATCCGGTCGGGCACGACGCCCGGCGCCTGCGCGAAGGTCCAGCCGTCGTCGGCCATCAGCCAGTGGGTGACCGACAGGCCGATCATGTCCTGCAGGCCCTTGAGCTCGCGGAACAGGGTCGTGCGGTGCGCCCAGGGGCAGGCGCGTGCCACGTAGAGGTGGTAGCGCCCGGGTTCTGCGGCGAACCCGGCCGTTCCGGTGGGGCCGGCGCTGCCGTCGGCGGTGACCCAGTTGCGGAACTGCGTCTGCGGCCGGGCCAGGCGTCCGTCGCCGTCGACCAGTCCGTCATCGTCGTGATGCCAGCGGCCTTCGATCAGCATGCCCATCGTGCGGGGTCTCCAAGCGGTAGGCCTGCAGTGTGCCGCCTGCGGCATCAAGCGCGCGTGCCTGTCGGGCCGCGACCGGCGCTTGACGCATCGGCGCGCAGACTGCGCGCTTACCCGCACGAGCATGCCAATGCACAGCCCACCGCAGAACCCGCACGACCTCTCGCGCCACGACATCCCCGGCATTCTGGCGACGATCGATGCGGAGGTGCGCGCGCGCTTCGATGCAGGCGAGGGCAAGGTCGCCGATTACATCCCGGCACTGGCGTCGGTGCCGCGCGCGCGCTTTGGCATGGCGGTCGCCACGCTCGACGGCGACGTCTACAGCGTCGGCGACGCCCAGATGCCGTTCTCGATCCAGAGCATCTCCAAGGTGCACACGCTTACGCTCGCCCTCGACGCGGCGGGCGATGCGCTGTGGAAGCGGGTCGGGCGCGAGCCCTCGGGCGATCCGTTCAACTCGTTGGTGCAGCTCGAACACGAGTGCGGCATTCCGCGCAATCCATTCATCAATGCCGGGGCGCTCGTGGTCGCCGATGTGCTGTTGTCGAAGTACTCCGACCCGGAGGCCGCGCTGCTGGCCTTCATGCGCGAGCGCTCGGGCAATGCCGAGGTCGGCCGCGACGAAGAGATCTCGACCTCGGAGCGCCGCAGCGGCTATCGCAACATCGCGCTGGCGAACTTCATCCGCAGCTTCGGCAATATCGAAAACGAGGTCGACGCAGTGCTCGACCTGTACTTCTTCCAGTGCGCGCTGCGAATGAACTGCGTGGATCTGGCGCGCAGCGTGCGTTATCTGGCCGGTCGCGGGGTGTGTCCGGGCACCGGCACGCGCGTGACCAGCGTCGAGCGCAGCACGCGCATCAATGCGGTGATGATGACCTGCGGCACCTACGATGCCGCAGGCGAGTTCGCCTTCCACGTCGGCTTGCCGGCCAAGAGCGGGGTCGGCGGTGGCATCGTCGCGGTGGTGCCCAACGTGCTCAGCCTGTGCGTGTGGTCGCCGCCGCTCGACGACAAGGGCAACTCGCTGCTCGGCGGGTACGCGCTGCATCGGTTCACGCGGATGACCGGGCTGTCGGTGTTCTAGGGGCATCGCGCGCGCGCACCGCCCCTGGACGGTGCGCGCGATTGCGATCACGGGCTCTGGTAGTAGACGTCGTCGATGAACAGGTCGACCGGCTGGCCGGGGGCATCGCCGGCGAGCATGAAGAACTGCTTGACCGCGTGCAGGTCGAGATCGTGGAACGCGGAGAACGGGATGCTGACTTCGTGCCAGGCGCCGTCGCGGATCAGGCCGTACTGCTGGCCACCCGGTGCGAAGGGAATCCAGCTGTCGCCGAACGAGGTGTTGATGCCGACACGGAACGGCGCCTGGCTGGCGGTGCGCATGCGGAACTTCAGGCTGCCGCCGGCGTAGGCCCCCATGTTGCGCACGTCGGTGATGATGCCCAGCCCGAACCAGTTGCCCGGGTTGGCGCGAAACGCCATCAGTTCGCTGCCCTCGAACGGCGCGGCGGCGATCGGCGTGAGGTTGTTCCACAGGAACAGGTCGGTGTTGCTGCCGAAATCCAGTGCGCCGGCCAGGCCGCTGCGCTCGGTGAACACCCCGAACTGGCCGGCCGGTGCGGCGTTGTTGCTGCCCAGGTACAACTCGCTGTCGGGATGGTCCTGATAGAGCCGGATCCAGTCGACTTCCATGCGCCCGGGCAGCGGCGCGGTGACGTCCTGCGGCGTGTGCACACCGGTGTAAGTGCCACCGACGGCGATGTTGAGCAGCAGGAAGTGCGGGGCGTGGAACTCGTGCACCTGCGGCCCTTCGACATCGGAGATGTCGAACTCGAAGTACTGCTGGCCGTCGATCGAGACGCGGATGAAATTCGGGTCCCAGGTCAGCTTGTAGATATGGAAGTCCTGGTGCACGGCGACCGGGCTGTCGTACACCGTGGCGTGCGAGGCGTGCGAGCCGTTGTAGTCCCAGTGCACGGCGGCCCCGATCCGGCGATTGGCCATGCCGTCGGCGATCGCCTGCGCCGAGCCGGCCTCCATCATGTCGATCTCGCCGCGCGCCGGCCATACCCCCACCGCACCGAGCATCCAGTAGGCCGGCCACACGCCATTGCCGGCCTCGGGAATCTTGATCCGTGCCTCGAGCGTGCCGTACTTGAACTGCACACGCCCCTCGGTCTTGAGCCGCGCCGAGGTAAACGGGCTGCCGTCGAAGTTCTCGCGCCGCGCCTCGATGATCAGGCGGCCGTTCTCGATACGCGCGTTCTCCGGACGGCTGGTGTAGTACTGCATTTCAGAATTGCCCCAGCCGCACAGGCCGATCTGGCACCCCGTGCCCACGTCGTAGGTCCAGGTGTTGCCATCGATCGACGGGCCGTCGAAGTTCTCCTGCCAGACGGGGGTCTGGGCATGGGCGGTGGGGGCGAACGTGGCGGCTGCGCCCAGGCAGGCGACGAGCGGCAGGGCGAACAGGCGTACGCGATCCATGACGGACTCCTTGCATTCGAAAGGGGAACGGCGCGGTGGGGACGGCCGACATCGAGCCTGCGTGTGCTTGACAGCGCTGTCAGCCATCTTGCATCCGGGATGTCGCGTTCCGCGATCGGGGTCACGGAATGGCGTCGGCGTGGAGTGAAATCAGCAGGGTGCGTGAGGCGAGCATGTTGCGCGGCAGCACAGGGATGCGCCGGTGCGCACGCTTCGCGCACCTGAGGGGCATCTCGCTGAGGCGCTGCACGCGCGCACGCAGCCCCGCTAAGCTGGGCGATCCGCCTTCCGCCCCTTGACCCCAATGCCGATTCGTCTGTGGTTGCTGTGTTGCGGACTGCTCGCCGGATGCGCCGGCGGCAGTGCGCCGCGCGACCCGTCGCCGGCGCAGGAGACCGTCTTGCCTACGACACCGTCCATCTCCGAGACCGCATTCGCTGTGCCCAGCGGCTATCCCGCTGCCATCGCCGCGGCGACAGCGGCGGTGCCGCCCGCACTGCCTGACGTCGAAGGCCTGCGGCTGGGCCGGTATGCCGGCATCGAGGCGCTGCTGGTGGAGACGCCGCTGGCGACGGCTGCGATCGCGCTGCACGGCGGGCATCTGCTCTCGTATGTGCCAGCCGGACAGGAAGATGCGCTGTGGCTGTCGCCGTCGGTCAAGCCACTGCCGGACGCGATCCGTGGCGGCACGCCGGTGGTATGGCCGTACTTCGGCCGGCAGGGCCAGACCGGCGAGGTGCCAGCGCACGGATTCGTGCGCACGGTGCGCTGGCGGGTGCTCGCGGCCGCGCGTGCCGACGACGGCAGCGTCGCCATCGAACTGGCGCCGCCGGATTTCCCGGAGCTGGGTCTGCAACTGCGGATGACGCTGCGCATCGGCCAGGCGCTGGAACAGACGCTGGTGACCACCAACATCGGCCCGCGTCCGGTTGCGATCACCCAGGCGCTGCACACCTATTTCCGGGTCTCCGATGTCGCCCAGGTCCGCGTGTCCGGACTCGACGGCCTGACCTATCTCGACAAGAACGACGGCTACGCCGCGCATGTGCAGGCCGGAGACTGGCGATTCGACGATCCGCGCGATCCGAACCGCAGCGACCGCATCTATGGCGATGCGCCCGGGCGCTACGTGCTCGACGATCCGGGCCTGGATCGCAGGATCGCGCTCGACGTTGCGGGCAGCCGGTCGCTGGTGGTCTGGAACCCGGGCGCCGCGGCCGCGGCGCGCATGGACGACATCGGCCAGGCCTGGCGCGGGTTTTTGTGTCTGGAGGCGGCCAACGCCGGGCCGGATGTCGTCGCGCTGGCGCCCGGCGCCACGCACCGCTTGACCCAGACCGTGCGCGTGCTTGCGGGCGCTGAGCGCGGGTGACCAATGGCCGGGGCGCGGCCGCAGCGTGCCCGGTATGCTTGGCAGTCGGCCGCCCGGCACTCGCCGTTGGCGGCATTCCGACCGTGTTTCGATGGAGATCGCGCTTGAAGAAGACCCTGCTGTCCGCGGCGACCGCCGTGGCGATGACGATGGCGGCCACCGCCGCCGCCCATGATCACCGCTGTCTCGAGGAGACCTGCACGTTGCAGGCGTTGTTTGCGAGCGAGCCCGGCGCCGGCGGCGCATCCACCGCTGGCGATCCCGTCGCCGCGCAGCGCATGGGCAGCTGGGGCATCGACACCGCGGGCATGGACACCTCGGTACGGCCAGGCGAGGACTTCTTCGGCTACGTGAGCGGCAACTGGGCCAAGACCACGCAGATTCCGTCCGATAAATCGAGCTATGGCGCGTTCCTGGTCCTGCGCGATCTGTCGGAGGCGCGCGTGCGTCAGCTGGTCGAGGGGTACGACGCGGCCGACACCGCGCATCCCGACCGCGCCAAGGTCGCCACGCTCTATGCCGGCTTCATGGACCAGGCCGCGATCGAGGCGCTGGGCGCCCAGCCGCTGGCGCCCAAGCTCGCCGCGATCCGCGCGGCCGGCGACAAGGATGCGCTGGCCCGGCTGATGGGCCAGAGCCAGGGCGACTTCGGTCGCAGCTTCTTCGGCCTGGGCGTGTCCGACGACCAGCGCGACCCCGACCGCTATACGCTGTACATGAGTCAGTCGGGCCTGGGCCTGGGCGATCGCGAGATGTATCTGCGCGAGACCTTTGCGCCGCAGCGCGAGCGCTATCAGGCCTACATCGCGCAGATGCTCGAGCTTGGCGGCTGGGCGAACCCGCAGCGCAATGCCGAAGCGATCCTCGCGCTGGAGACCAAGATCGCCGAGGCGCACTGGACGCGCGCCGAGAGTCGCGACCGCGACAAGACCTACAACCCGGTCGAGCTGTCGGCGTTCGCGACCACCGCGCCGGGCTTCCCGTGGGCCACGTACTTCGCCGCGGCCGGCGTGCCGCAGGCACCGCGCGCGGTGGTGCGTCAGAGCACCGCGATCCCGAAGCTGGCCGCGATCTTCGGCCAGACCGATGTCGCCACGCTGCAGGCCTGGCAGGCGTTCCACACCATCGACAACGCCGCGCCGCTGCTGCCGAAGGCGTTTTCCGATGCGCGCTTCGAGTTCCGCAACAAGTTCCTGTCCGGCCAGCCCGAGGAGCAGGAGCGCTGGAAGCGCGGCGTGGCGTTCGCCGAGAACACGATGGGCGAGGCGATCGGCCGCGACTATGTCGCCCAGTACTTCCCGGCCGATTCCAAGGCCAAGATGGATGCGCTGGTCGCCAACGTGAAGGTGGCGATGGGCGCGCGACTGGAAAAGCTCGACTGGATGGGCCCGGCGACCAAGGCCGAGGCGCGCAGGAAGCTCGACGGGTTCGGCCTGAAGATCGGCCACCCGGACCAGTGGCGCGACTACAGCGGCCTGGTGGTCGAGCCCGGCGATGTGTTCGGCAACGCCGAGCGCTCGATGGCGTTCGAGTGGGACTACCGCCGCAACCGCCTGGGCAAGGAGGTCGACAAGGGCGAGTGGGGCATGACCCCGCAGACGGTCAACGCCTACTACAACTCGGTCAAGAACGAGATCGTGTTCCCGGCCGCGATCCTGCAGCCGCCGTTCTTCGATCCCGAGGCCGATCCGGCGGTCAACTACGGCGCGATCGGCGGCGTGATCGGCCACGAAATCATCCACGGCTTCGACGACCAGGGCCGCAAGTCCGACGGCGAGGGCGTGCTGCGCGACTGGTGGACGGCCGAGGACGCGGCCAAGTTCGAGGCGCAGGCGGCCAAGCTCGGCGCGCAGTACGAGGCCTACACCTTCCCGCAGCTGCCGGGCATGCACATCAACGGCAAGGTCGCGATGGGCGAGAACATCGGTGACCTGGGCGGCATCACGATCGCGCTGGAGGCCTACCGTCGTTCGCTGGACGGCAAGCCGGCACCGCAGATCGACGGCTTCAGCGGCGAGCAGCGGCTGTTCATGGGCTGGGCGCAAGTGTGGCGCACGCTGTGGCGCGACGATGCCCTGCGCCAGCAACTGGTCAACGGCACCCATTCGCCGGGCCACATCCGCGCGTTCGCGCCGTTGCGCAACGTCGATGCGTGGTACGACGCGTTCGACGTGCGCGAAGGCGATGCGCTGTGGATCGCACCCGAGGACCGCGTCCGGATCTGGTGATCGCCCGCCAGCGGTGACGGACCCAAAGCCGCCGGGCGATCCCCGGCGGCTTTTTCGTGTCCTTTCCTGCCCGCGCGCACCGATCCGATCGACGCCGTAAAAAGCCCTCCGCGTGCGGGAGACCACGGCGAAGCCCTCACCGCGCGCAGGGAACCACGGAGCAGCCCGCACCGCGTGCAGGGAACCGCGGTGAAGCCCTCCCCCGCGTGCGGGGGAGGGTTGGGAGGGGGCCCGCAGGTCGATGCGATGACTGTGGCCTCGGTCGCCAACGCCCCAGCCCCCACCCGACGCCTTCGGCTGCAGGCGGGGGAGGTGGTGCGCCACTTCGACGTGTGGATCGATCCGGCACTGCGGGATGCGCTGCGTCAGGCGAGCAGCAGCACCGCGCTGATGATCACGCCCGATGCCAGCAGCAGCATCAGGCAGTAGCCCATGATGTCCTTGATCTTGAGTCCCGCGATCGCCAGCAGCGGCAACGCGAAGAACGGCTGCAGCATGCTCGTCCACGCATCGCCCCAGGCGACCGCCATCGCCACGCGCGCAAGGTCGGCGTCGAGCGCCTGCGCGGCGGGCACCATCACCGGCGCCTGCACCGCCCATTGGCCACCGCCGGACGGCACGAACATGTTGATCAGCCCGGCCGACAGGAACGTCCACAGCGGCAGCGTGGACGCGCTCGCGAACGAGACGAACCACTCCGACAGTGTGGTCGCCAGCCCCGATCCGACCAGGATCGCCATGATCCCGGCGTAGAACGGGAACTGCACCACGATGCCGGCGCCGCCCTTGATCGCTTCCTGCAGCGCGGCGAGCAGCCGGGCGGGCGTGCGATGCAGCACGATGCCCAGCATCAGGAAACCGTAGTTGACGATGTTGAGATTCAGGCCGCCACCGGTGGCGAAGTGGTCGACCAGGTAGACCAGACCGGCGGCACCGATCGCCAGCGACAGGATCCAGCCGTGCTCGAGGCGCATGGCCGGGGTGGCGTCGTGTGCCAGCGCCGGCGGCGCGGGATCGTCGGGCGGCGAAAAGAGCACCGCCTCGTCGTCGGCGGGCGTCATTGCACGGTTGATCATTGGCACCGCGATCGCCAGCAGGGCGACGATCGTCAGGTTGAACGGCGCGAAGATCGTCTCACTGGTCGGGATCAATCCCATTGTGTCCTGCAGGAAATGGCCCTCGGTGGCGATCGTCAGCGGGATCGAACCCGAGAGGCCGCCGTGCCAGACGAGGAAGCCGGAGTAGGCACTGGCGACCAGCAGGCGGTAATCCACGCGCACATGGCGGGCGACCTCGCGCGCGAACAGCGCGCCGATGACCAGACCGAAGCCCCAGTTGATCCAGTTGGCCACCAGGGCCACCAGCGTGACCACGACGATCGCATTGCGCGGCGTGCGGCAGCGCGAGGCCAGCGCGGTGAGCGTGCGCGCGACAGGCGGCGTGCGCGCGAGGATGAAGCCGGTCACCAGCACCAGCAACATCTGCATCGAAAAGCCCAGAAGCTCCCAGAAGCCGTTGCCCCAATGGCGCACGAGGTCCAGGGGCGGTGTGCGTTCGATCGCGAGCGCGGCGCCGGCGGCGATCGCGGTGAAGATCAGCACAAAGACGTAGGCGTCGGGCAGATAGCGTTCGACCAGGCGGACGGACAGGCGCGTGGCGCGCTGGAACATGCGGGCGGCTCCGGAACACGGAAAAGCCGCCGAAGATACCCCGAATGGGCGACGCGACGCCCTGGGACGATGGTCGATACCCGGGCGTTGCACCGGCCGGGCGCCGGGGCGGGGCCCGGCGCCCCCGCCCCGGGGGGGCGCCCGGGGCGCCGGCGCGCCGCCCCGCCGGGGTCCTTTGGCCGTACCCGGGGGTTTCCCCGGGCGGGCGGGGGGGCGGCCGCCGGGCCCCGCGGCGCGGGGGCTCAGCCGTGCACGCGGAAGCGCAGCGCGTCGTCGATGAAGTCCTTGTCGCCGAACGGGGCCTCGTTGGAGCCGAACGGCATCTGAGCGCGCAATGTCCAGCTTGCCGGCAGCGACCACTGCGCAGCCGCGGCGGCGTCGGGCAGGGGGTTGTAATGCTGCAGGCTGGCGCCGATGCCGGCGTTGGCGAGCGCGCTCCAGACCGAGAACTGTGCGATCGCGCTCGCGTGCTCGGACCAGACCGGGAAGTTGTCCGCATACAGCGGGAACTGCTGCTGCAGGCTGCGGACCACGTCCTGGTCTTCGTAGAACAGCACGGTGCCGGCACCGGCGGCGAAGCTGTCGATCTTTGCTTCGGTGGCGGCGAAGCCGTCGGCCGGCACGATCGCGCGCAGCGCATCCTTGACGATGTTCCAGAACGTCTGGCTCTGATCACCGAACAGGATCACCGCCCGCGAGCTTTGCGAGTTGAACGACGACGGGCTCAGGCGCACGGCCTCCTGGATCAGTTCGGTCGTCGCCTGCTGCGAGATCGGCAGCGTCCGACCGAGGCTGTACTGGGTGCGGCGGCGGCGCGAGGCGTCGAGAAACGGATTGCTGGACATGCTGGGCTTTCCTGGTTGCGAGAGAGACAGGCCGCGATGCGGCGACCGGGAAAGTGTGGCGTCACCAGCGCGCCGCGGTAGCGCGGGGGACGGAAAGGATCGTTTCAGGCACAAAAAAAAGCCGGCAGCCCGTGGGATGCCGGCGCGTAAGCTGCTTTGGAATTCAGCGATAGACGCGATCGCAGCGTGTCTCGACGATACGGTCGCCGCGGGTCTCCTGGCGATTGCCCTGGACATTGCGGCCGATCGCGCCGCCAGCCACGGCGCCACCCACGGTCGCAAGCTTGCGACCGTTGCCGCCCCCGATCTGGTTACCGATCAGCCCACCGATGACCGCGCCCGCCGCCGTGCCGCCGATGCGATTGGGATCGGAGCTGTTGCGCTGGACTTCCACATCCTTGCAGACCACGCGGCTGCCGTCGTTGAAACGGCGCCCTTCGTCCTGCGGGCCGTAGTGCTGGGCATGGGCAGTTCCTGCGGCGGCCAGCGAGAACAGGCCGAGGCAGGCGAACGTGCGCAACGTGTTCATGACGATCTCCACAGGGATGATGGGGCGATGCTCGCAGCCAACCGGCCAACCGCGCATGAAACCCGCCCGGTCCCCGCGTTCTGGTTCAGCCGCCAGGGCGCCGCGTGACGTCGGCGTCGTCGTGCTCAGGCGTACTGCATCTTTCGGGTCATGCCCCCGTCGACGACGATGTGTTGACCGGTCACAAAGCCCGATGCAGGCGAGAGCAGATAGACCGCGAGCGCGGCAATGTCCTCGGGTGTGCCGACACGCCCTGCCGGGTGCTGCGCGTGGTCGCGCCTGGACAGCGCCGGACGGCGGCGCGATGCCGGCCGACGCCAGGCCTCGGTTGCGATCCAGCCCGGGCCGATCGCATTGGCGCGGACGCGCGGTCCCTCGCTGATCGCCATTGCATGGGTCAACGCCACCAGGCCGCCCTTGGCAGCGGCGTAGGGTTCGGTATGCGGCTCGGACTGGAGCACACGACTGGATGCGATCGTGACGATCGCGCCGTGTCGCTCGCGCAGCGCGGGCAACGCGTACTTGCAGCACAGGAAGGCGCCGGTCAGATGGGCATCGATGAACCGGCGCCATTGCGACAACGGCAGCGTCGCGAGATCGTCGACGTGGGGATCGGCGGGCCCGGCGTTGTTAACCAGCCCGTCGAGGCCGCCCAGGCGCGTGCAGGCCTTGGCGAAGAAGCTGCGCACCGACGCCTCGCGGGCGACATCGAGCGGGAAGAACCAGGCCCGATCGCCGACATCCCACTCCGCCAGACAGGCCGCGCCGGCGTCCCGGTCCAGGTCGCCGATCGCCACGCGTCCGCCGGCGCCGAGCACGGCCTGGGCGATGCCGCGGCCGATGCCTTGCGCGCCGCCGGTGATCGCGACCACGCGGTCGCGCAGTGGTGCTGGGTCGAGCGGCAGCACGGGCGGGGTCAGGGACATGGCGGCCTCCACGGCGAAATCGGCCGCAGGCTCGCACGGCCGGCATCGCGGCCGGGTGCAGGCCTCAGCTGCCGCGGGCCTTCTTCGGCACGCTGGCGGCGACCTTCGGCGCCTCGGCATCGACACGCATCAGCGTTCGCGTGACACCCAGCACTTCGATCCGGCCGCCCGCTGCGCGGAAACGCGCCAGGTCCGCCGCGATTCGATCGCTGGTCACGCTCGCGCCGCGATCGCCGGGCTTGCGCGGGCCGGCGAACAGGTGGCCGGTGCTCGACGCGGTCGTCGGGGTAGTCGCTGCGGCCGGGGCCGCTGTCTTCTTGGTACGGGACATCGAACGCTCCTTCAGTACATCGCCAGGGGGATACCGCGTCGTCCGCGGTCTTCGTAGTCGTCGCGGACCGAGCGGCAGTAGGGACCGGCCATCTCGAAACGCCGGCAGATCTCCGGTCGGGTGTCGTAGATCGAACAGCACATCCGCGCCGGATCGATCGCCACGCACCAGCCTTCCTCGTCGCGGGCCATGACCTGCAGCCCGGCATCGGTGACATCGATGAACCGGGCGGGCACGTCGTCGTCGCTCTGCAGGACCACCGTCAGCCGGCAGCAGACCGCGTCGCAGCGCGCGCAGTCGATGTCGGGCGCGGTCATCGGCCCGAATCCGGGCGGCGGATCGGGTGAGACGTAAACGAGGTGGAGACGCGGCGGTTCATCACGCTTCCTGGGGAGCGTCGCCCGGAGCGGGCGGTCACACGTGGGGGAAGCGAGGCGGCGGCCAGGGCGGTCGCGCGGGACGCACGGATGGGCAAGAGCCCGGTGCCTAGCATAACACCGCGCGTCTGTGGGGCCGTCGGCGCCTGGCCGGGCGGTTCAGGAATGCCGGTTGATGTCGCTGGTGTCGCCATCCCGGTGCGCGGCGCCGCTCTGCTGTTCGCGTTCGTTGGGCTGTCGCTGGCGACGAACGCCGATGCCTGGAGGGACCTGCCCCGCATCGACAACACGCTCGAAGGGCTGATCCATGGCGTCTGTGCAGGTGTCGATGGCCCTGAGCCGCCGGGCGGCGCGACCGCCGCGCGGCGGGGCGCGTTCACGCCAGCCGCACCCCCCCGGTCACAGACTGCGGTTCGCCGACGCGACGAATGCCACGTCGTGCAACTACCGACGTATGGAGAACGACATGATCAAGTGGGCCATCATTTTCGCCGTCATCGGCCTGATTGCCGGTGCCCTCGGGTTCAGCGGTGTCGCCGGCGCCTCGATGGGCATTGCCAAGTTCCTGTTCTGGGCGGCGATCATCATTGCCGTCGTGCTGTTCGTGCTGGGCCTGACGGTCGCCAAGAAAGTCACGAGTTGACGACGCGGTCGCTCGCAGTGCCACGACCGCCGGCTTGCCGGCGGTTTTTTTTGGTTCATCGCTGAATTCCGGGGAAGGCTGCGCGGATCTTCAGGAAGAAGTACTCCTGATCGCGGTATCCGTAGGCGCGGCGTTTGATGACCTTGATGGTGTTG
>NZ_JBDJMI010000036.1:0-30922 GCF_039673825.1 Luteimonas sp. TWI662
TGATCGTCTTCCGGTCGAACATCCCCTCACCCTTGCGCCCTGGAATCAGGCATCAAGCGTAACGGTGGCTGGCAAAGGACTCCCCGCTAATCTGCGAAGAACCAAAAAAAAGCGCGCCCCTTAGGGCGCGCTTCGATGAACACGGATCGCGAGGCGGCCTCAGTCGGCGTCCTCCTCCAGCAGCTCGGCGTAATCGTCGGGAGAAAGCAGGTCGGCGAGTTGCTCGGGATCGTCGAGCTCGATGACGAACAGCCAGCCTTCGCCGAAGGCGTCTTCGTTGATGGTCTCGGGCTTGTCGGCGAGCGAAGCGTTGACCGCCGCGATCTTGCCCGACACCGGGGCGTAGACGTCGGAGGCCGCCTTGACCGACTCGACCACGGCCACGCCGTTGCCGGCCTCGACAGTGTCGCCGACGGCGGGCAGTTCGACGTACACCAGGTCGCCAAGCAGACCCTGGGCATGGTCCGAGATGCCGACGGTGACCTTGCCGTCGCCTTCGACACGGACCCATTCGTGTGACTTCAGGAACTTCAGGTCGCCAGGGATTTCGCTCATTGTCGGCTCCGGTGAAAACATGACTGCGGGAAAGTGACGATAGTGTAAGCCAAGGGTCCGGCGGTGGATCAGATGCCGTCGACGACCCGGCCGTTGCGCACGAACGGGAAGGCGACCACGCGCACCGGCACCTGACGGCCGCGGATGTCGACGGTCACCTCGCCCGGCTCGCCGGCCGGCACGCGAGCGAACGCGATCGCCTTGCCGATCGTCGGCGAGAACGTGCCCGACAGGATCTCGCCCTGCCCCTGGGCGGTGGTGACCGTCTGGCCGTGACGCAGCACGCCCTTGTCGTCCATCACCAGCCCGATCATCTGACGAGGCGCGGCGGTGCTGTGCTGTTCGAGCAATGCGCGGCCGTTGAACGCGCGCCCTTCGTCGAGTGCGACCGTCCATCCGAGCGCGGCCTCGTAAGGCGAAACCGTCTCGTCCATATCCTGGCCGTAAAGCGCGAGGCCGGCCTCGAGCCGCAGGGTGTCGCGCGCGCCCAGGCCGGCCGGTGCCACGCCGGCGGCGTGCAGCGCCTCCCACAGCGCGACGGCATGGCGCTCGTGGAGCACGATCTCGAAGCCGTCCTCGCCGGTATAGCCGGTGCGTGCGACGAACAGGTCGCCGAACGGCGTGGCCTCGAGTTCGGCGGCGGCGAACCGGCCAAGCTTGTCGAGGACGAGGGCATCCACCTCGCCGAGCAACCCGGCGACCTTGGCCCGCGCCTGCGGCCCCTGCACGGCGATCATCGCCAGCTCCGGACGCTCGCTGACCTCGACCTCGAACCCGGCAGCCTGCGCCTGGATCCAGGCCAGGTCCTTGTCGCGCGTGGCGGCATTGACGACCAGGCGGTACCAGTCGTCGGCCATGAAGTAGACGATCAGGTCGTCGATGATCCCGCCCTCGGGCGTGAGCATGCAGGTGTAGAGCGCCTTGCCCGGGCTCTTGAGCTTGTCGATCGAGTTGGCGACGAGCTGGCGCAGAAACGCGCGGGTCTGCGCACCGCGCAGGTCGACCACGGTCATGTGGCTGACGTCGAACATGCCGGCGTCGCGACGCACATGGTGATGCTCCTCGATCTGGGAGCCGTAGTTGAGCGGCATGTCCCAGCCGCCGAAGTCGACCATGCGCGCGCCCAGGGCGCGGTGCGATGCGTTGAGGATGGTCTTCTGGGTCATGATGGACTGCCGGCTCGCCTGCGGAAAGCACGCATTATCGCAGGTCGGCGGCGCCATCGGCCGCCTTCCGGAACGACGAGCTCAGACGGCGTCGACGTGCAGGTTGACGCCGTCGGTCCCAAGGATGCGCACCATCGTGCCGGCCGGCAGGTCGGCGCCCTCGACGACCCAGAAGGCATCGCCGATCTTGACCCGCCCGCGTCCGGCGACGATCGCCTGGTCGAGCGGCACGACCCGACCGACGTGCTGGGAGGCGCGGCGGTTGAGCGTGGGGTGGTCGCTCTGACGCTCGCGATTGCGGAACCATTTGCGATACACCAGGATCGACACGAAGCTGAGCACGACGAACAGCGCGACCTGCGGCAGCAGCGCCAGGCCCGGCACCAGCAGGACGACGACGAATACTGCCGCGGCCGCAAACCCCATCCACAGCAGGAACGCGCCGGGCACCAGGGTCTCGGCCGCCATCAGCAGCAACGCGACCGCAGCCCAGCCGACGACGTCCGCGCGCAGCCAGTCCATGTCAGAGCCCGCCGCGCTGCGGTGCCGGCGCCTGCGGACGCGCCTGGGTCTTCTGGCCCAGCGCTTCCTTGGCCAGTTCGCCGATCCCGGCAATCGAGCCGATGATGCCGCTGGTCTCCATCGGCATCAGCACGAACTTCTGATTCGGCGCCGTCGCCAGCTTCTCGAACGCCTCGACATACTTCTGCGCGACGAAGTAGTTGATCGCCTGCACGTCGCCGTTGGCGATCGCGTTGGACACCATCTCCGTCGCCCGCGCCTCCGCCTCGGCCAGCCGCTCGCGCGCCTCGGCCTCGCGGAAGGCGGCTTCCTTCTGGCCCTCGGCTTGCAGGATCGCGGCCTGCTTGTCGCCCTCGGCGCGCAGGATCTCCGACTGCCGATGCCCCTCGGCCTCGAGAATGACCGCGCGCCGCTCGCGCTCGGCCTTCATCTGACGCGCCATCGAATCCACCAGGTCGCGCGGCGGCTGGATGTCGCGGATCTCGATGCGGGTGACCTTGATGCCCCAGGGATTGGTCGCATGGTCGACGACGTTGAGCAACTGGGCATTGATCGTCTCGCGGTTGCTCAGCGACTCGTCGAGGTCCATCGAGCCGATCACGGTGCGGATGTTGGTCTGCACCAGCGCGATCGTCGCGATCTCCAGGTTCGAGACCTCGTAGGCCGCCTTGGCCGCGTCGAGCACCTGGAAGAACACCACGCCGTCCACGCGCACCACCGCGTTGTCCTTGGTGATGACATCCTGGCTGGGAACGTCGAGCACCTGCTCCATCATGTTGATCTTGCGGCCGACCCCATAGACGATCGGGATCAGGAAGTGCAGGCCCGGCGCCATCGAATGGGTGTACTTGCCGAAGCGCTCGACGGTCCACTCATACCCCTGCGGCACCATGCGCACCGTCTTGAACAGCACGATGACGCCAGCGAGCGCGAGCACCACCGCCAGAAACAGTCCCGTTCCCATGCGTTTCCCCTACTTCGATCCGCGGACATCCGCGCTGGGCCGAGTATAGGGCGGGCCACCGTGACGCGCGGTCGCGAGCCGTCGCGCCGGCTGCGGCTTGCGGCGTCCCTGCCGCAGCCGCATCGTGGCACGCCGGGCTACGGCGCGGCGGTCGTCACCCAGGCCTCGAACACCGCATCGATCTGGGCGTCGGTCACCGTGCCGCCGTCCTGAACCGTCTGCGCCTGCTCGAACAGCGGCACGATCAGGGCCATGCCGTCGATCTCCGTCTTCAGACGCACGCCCGCAGGCGCGGCCAGGCGCGCCTGCCAGCGATCGCGCACGCGGGCCCAGTAGCCCTGGGTCGCCTTCCAATAGGCGTAGGCCGGCGAGAAATCGATCGCGGTGGTCTTCACGTAGTCATTGAAACCGAACTCGCGGACCAGTTGCGCGGTCGGCCGGCCCTGCGCGTCGCGTACGGTCTTGGTGTTGTCCTGCTCGTGGGTCCAGCCGCCGGGCACGATCGTATGCCGGTTGATTGCCCCCAGCGCGTTGTAGTCGCTGCGCTTGGTGTACTCGCGGCGCGGCAACGGGCGCCAGTCCGCATCCGAGGTCCAGGTCGAGATGCCGCCGGCATGCACCCAGCGCCCGGTGCCGCAGTAACGCGGCGCATCGCTGACCTCATAGACGCATTGCGTCCAGCCGCCGCGGACAAGTTCGGCCGGCACCTCACGCCGCTGCCAGGTCTGATCGGCGGTGAACTCCCAACGCGTCGGCGCCTCATAGTGCCAGTCCTGGCGCCAGTGCTTGACCACGTGCCCGCTCTTGACGTCGAGCAGCAGGTGCTGGAGCACGATCCGGCCGGGGGCATCCTCGACGACGATCACGACCTCGTCGCCGCCGCTGTCCTTGGCGGGCACGCGGTCGTAACCCGGCGCCAACACGGCGGTCTCCTCGAACGAGAAGCGCACCGTGTACTCGCCCTGCATCGCGAGGATAGCGGTGCGATCGGCGGCGGGGGCGTGCGCTGGCGTTGCGGTGGCGGACGCTGCGACGGCTGGGGCCAGCAGCAGGACGAACGCCAGGGCGGCGGCTTGCGGGTTCATGCGGAATCTCCGGAACGGGTGGAAAGCGAACGTGCGGGTAAGGCAGTGGGAAACGCCGTTGTGTCGCGGGGCTGGCCAATGCCGGCCGATGGCGGCGCGGCCGTGCGGCGCGTGCATCCCTCGACCGCCACGGCAGGCGCAATGCCGTAGGCGCGCACGATCCGGCGCGCGCAGTCGGCGCCCAGCGGTGAAATCGTCGCCAGGCTGGCGACCAGCATCGGGGCGCCGTCGATCGTGGTGCAGGCAGGCGTCAACGCATGGAAGCGCAGCACGCTCGCCTGCCAGCCGCCCGACCACAGACGCTGCGCGAGTCCGTACCACAGGCGCTCGGCCAGGCCGGCCGGTGCGCTGCGACCACCCGCCGGGTAGTGCTCGATCAGCGCCTCCCAGGCCAGAAAGTCGCTGTCGGGCAGCAGGTGCAGTTGCCAGCAGCAGACATCTTCGGCATCGAAGAACAGCAGGCTCTCGCGCATGCCGTCGTCATCGAGCGCGCGGTGGGCCTCGACCCTGCGTGCGCGCGACCAGCCGCCAAGCTCGTTCACCGCGCCTGGGCGGTGCAGGCACAGCACCGTCCCGAGGGTGGCCAGTTGCGCCGTCGTCGGCGGCCCCGCCACATCGTCGGATGCCATTGCCGGAGGCAGGACCGCGGCCGCGCGCGCCATCGTCAGAAGTCGACCGCGAAGCTAACCGCCAGGCTGCGCCCGGGCGCGGTGTAGCGGTCGAACGTCGTCGAGGCGGCGGCGACCAGTGGCACGTTCCCTGCCGGCCAGTACTTGCGATCGGCGAGATTGAGGACACCGACGTTGACCGTCGTGCCTGGCGCGAACGTCCAATGGGCATAGAGGTCGAGCACCGCATGGCCCGGTGTCTCACGGTAACCGACGGCCGTACTGGCCGGCGGCAGGCGATCGCGTCGTGCGGCGAAGCGCCCGGCCAGTTCCGCGCCCCAGGTGTCGCCGTCGAAGGCCAGGCCCAAGGCGGCGGTCAGCGGATCGACGCTGGCCAGCGGATCGCCGGTCGTGCGGTCCTCGCCGCGCGACCACGCGGCCGCGCCGCGCAGCGACCAGCCGGTGAGCGCCGGCGCCAGGACGTCGAGGTCGAGTCCGCCCTTGAACTCCACGCCCCAGATGCGCGCATCGGCGACATTCTGCGATTGGAAGATCATCAGACCGCTGTCGGGATCGATGCCGACAAAGCGCGTGGACTCGATGAAATCATCGTATCGGTTGTAGTAGCCGGTCAGGCCGGCATAGGCCGATCGGCCGGCGAAGCGCAGGCCCAACTCCAGCCCGTCGCTGGTCTCCGGGCGCAGGTCCGGATTGGGAATGGCGGTGTAGCCGAAGGCGAAGTTGGTGAAGCCGATGTTGACGTCGTTATATGGCGGCGCGCGGAAGCCCGCGGCGTAGCCGCCGAACAGCGACCAGGCCTCGGCGAAATGCCAGACCGCACCGAGCTTGGGCGAGACCCGGGTCTTGCGGATGTCGGCGACCTGCGTGGACGGGTTGTCCTCGCGAAAGATCGTGTCGACCTTGGGCTTGAGCCGGTAATGGTCGACCCGGATCGCGGGAACCAGGCGCACCGCGCCATCGGCGAACGCGATCTCGTCCTGCACGTAGAGCGCGGCTTTGGTGGTGTCGCTGATCGGGAAGTCGCGAACCGGGAAGACGTCGGGGCTGATGACGTTGGTCACCGCGCCGGTGTCGAGGATCGTGCGCAGGCCATCGCGCTTCTGCCGGGTTTCCGCGACCTCCACGTCGAGGCCGTAGGCCAGCGTGTGGACAACGCTGCCGGTCTCGAACGTCTTGCGCGCATTGGCCTGCACGCCATAGGTGCGCTGGTCGAAAAAGAAGCTGCGCTCGCGGCGGTCGCGCAGCGCCGACGTCATCTGCGTGGCGGGGACGTTGCGCGCCTCCAGGCTGTCCTGGCGCGTGCGGCTGTCCTGCCGATAGACCTGCCAGTCCACGGCGTCGGCAAGTGCCCAGGACAGTCCATCGATCTCGTGCCCGAACGAGACCCGCACGCGCGACTGGTGGTCGTCGCCGAGCACCTGCGTGTTGGTCGCGCGCGTCATGGCCTGGAAGCCATAAGAAGTCAGCACATCGGTCTCGACGTCGTCCTCGTTGCCCTCGACCGTCAACCGGAAGCGCTGCCGGGCATCGGGCGCGAACACCGCCTTGGCCAGCACGCTGCGACCGTTGGTCGATTGCGGGTTGGCCTGCGTGCGGGCGCTGCCCTCGCCGCCCACCTCGCCCATGGTCTCGGTCTCCTTGCCCTGGCGGTGGCCCACGGCCACCAGGCCCGACCAGCGCGCGCCGCCGAACGCCGCGGTGGCATTGGCGAACAGACCTTCGTCGGCGGTCGTGGCGCCGAGCTTGAAGCCGAAGTACGCGTCACGCCCGTCATCCAGATAGTCGGACGGATCCTTGGTGACGAACGAGACCACGCCACCGAGCGCGTCCGAGCCGTAGAGCGAACTCGTCGGCCCTCGCACGACCTCGACCCGCTTGAGCGTGTCCGGGTCGACGAAGTTGCGGTTGGCGTTGGAGAAACTGCCGATGGAGAATGCATCGGAAACCGCGATGCCATCGGTCTGGATGCGCACCCGGTTGCCACCCAGGCCGCGGATGCGGATGTCCGACAGGCCAAAGCGGCCGACATTGCGGCCGACAGTCACGCCGGGCTCGTAGCGGAACAGGTCGGCGATGTCGCGGACCAGAGTTGCGTCCATGCGCGCGCGATCGATCACATCGACAGTATTGGGCACGTCGACGATCGCGCGTTCGGTCCGGGTGGCGGTGACGACGACCCGGTCGAACTCGGCCAAAGCCGGTGCGGTGGCGTCGACAGCGCCGTCGGGCGCGGCCAGCGCGGCGAACGGACACAGGCCCAGGGCCAGGGAAACAGAAAGCGGGTGGAGGCGCATGCGCAGACTCGTGCTTGGAGGGCGACGGCTGGCTGGCAGGCGCGGGGAGAGGAACGCGCGGGCGGGCGACCGGAGAGATCGGTAGATGGACGGGGCCGCCACTCGGGCACGGCGGCACCGATCGACGGCGGGCTTACTTGGTCAGAATCAGCTTGTCGTTGCGGGTGTGGCGCAGGCGATAGACCTCGTTGCCGTGACGGATCTGCAGCTCGCGCTGGCCGCGCAGCAGCTGCGCACTGTCGAGCTCGATCGGCTCGGGCGCGCGGACATCGTGGGCGCGGGCCAGTCGGTGCACGTTGTGGCCATCGGCCGAGTCGCGGGCGGGAACGGAATCGCGGAACTGGGGCGCAAGCATGGTCGGTTCCTCGGAAGCGGGCCCCCAATGCTAGTGATTCTCATTTCCTAGTCAAGAGCGACTGTCATTCTTCCGATGGGCGGTCATTGTTCGGCCCGCCCATCAATGCATCCACGCGTGCCCAGAAGCCGGTGTCAGGCCGCGCAACGAGTTCGAGCGCCTGCAGGTTTTCGATCAGCTGCTCCACCCGGCTGGCGCCCAGCAGCACCGAGGACACGTGCGGATTGCGCAGACACCAGGCGATCGCCAGCGGTGCCGGCGCAACCCCCAACTGCGCCGCCAATGCGACGAATCGCGAAGCGCGCCCCACCCGCTCCGTATCCCCCAGCACTTCGCGCTGCAACCAGCCCAGCTCCGGCTGGGCGAGTCGGCTGTCGGCGGGCACGCCGCCGGCGTACTTGCCGGTCAACAGGCCCGAGGCCAGCGGCGACCACGTCGTTGTGCCCAGCCCGAGTTCGGCATACAGCGGCGCGTACTCCAGCTCGACCCGCTCGCGCCGCAGCAGGCTGTACTCGGGCTGCTCCATCGTCGGCCCGTGCAGGTGGTGCGTGCGCGCGATCTGCGCTGCCTCGCGGATCGCGGCCGCCGGCCATTCGGAGGTGCCCCAGTACAGGACCTTGCCCTGGCGGATCAGCGTGTCCATCGCCCACACGGTCTCGGCCAACGGGGTGTCGGGATCGGGCCGGTGGCAAAAATAGAGGTCGAGGTGATCGACCCGCAGCCGCCGCAGTGCGGCATCGCAGGCATCGCGCACGTGCTTGCGCGACAGCCCCCGCTGGGTGGGCCGGGGCTCGGTCGCCGCGCCGAAGAACACCTTGCTCGACACGCAATAGCCGTCGCGCGGCAGGCGCAGATCGGCGATCACGTCCCCCATGACGCGCTCCGCCTCGCCGTTGGCGTAGCCCTCGGCATTGTCGAAGAAGTTGATGCCATGGTCCCAGGCCGCGGCCACCAGCTCGCGCGCCTGGCCCCGGCCGACCTGGCGCCCGAACGTGGTCCAGGCGCCGAACGAGAGCGCCGAGAGCTGCAGGCCGGAGGTGCCGAGACGACGGTAATGCATGGGCGGGGTTCCTCGCTGTCGGGGCGCATCAGTGTATGCAAGCCGCGCCTTCGCGCGGCCGGCCCCGCCCGGCATACCGCGCCGTCGGCGCGGTGGGCCTGAATGACACGGCCTTCACATGGCCCGTGGTTGCCCGTACCGGCCCGCTGCACTAGGCTGCGCGACTTGTCGACGGGCCTGGGGGCCACGATGGAAGACCTGACGCGGATCGGCTTCGGCCTGTTCGGACTCGCCGTGCTGCTCGCGATCACGTGGCTGTTCTCCAACAACAAGCGCGCCGTCGACTGGAAGCTGGTCGCCACCGGCGTCACCCTGCAGATCGCGTTCGCCGCCGTCGTGCTGCGCGTGCCCGGCGGGCGCGAGGTGTTCGATGCGCTGGGCCACGGCTTCGTCAAGGTGCTCTCGTTCGTCAACGCCGGCTCGGAGTTCATCTTCGGCAGCCTGATGAACGTGGAGACCTACGGCTTCATCTTCGCGTTCCAGGTGCTGCCGACGATCATCTTCTTCGCCGCGCTGATGGGCGTGCTCTATCACCTGGGCGTGATGCAGGCGATCGTGCGGGTCATGGCACTGGCGATCACCAAGGTGATGCGGGTCTCGGGCGCGGAGACCACCAGCGTGTGCGCCAGCGTGTTCATCGGCCAGACCGAGGCGCCGCTGACCGTGCGCCCGTACATCTCCAGGATGACCGAGTCGGAGCTGATCACGATGATGATCGGCGGCATGGCGCATATCGCCGGCGGCGTGCTCGCGGCGTACGTGGGCATGCTCGGCGGCGGCAACCCCGAGGAACAGGCGTTCTACGCCAAGCATCTGCTGGCGGCTTCGATCATGGCCGCACCGGCGACGCTGGTCATCGCCAAGATCCTGATCCCCGAGACGCGCGAGCCGCTGACCCGCGGCACGGTCAAGATGGAGGTCGAGAAGACCACCGGCAACATTATCGATGCCGCGGCCGCCGGCGCTGGCGACGGCCTGCGCCTGGCGCTGAACATCGGTGCGATGCTGCTGGCCTTCATCGCGCTGATCGCGATGATCAACTGGCCGCTGGAATGGATCGGCGAGGCCACCGGCCTGGCCGAGGCGATCGGCCGCCCGACCAACCTGGCGACGATCTTCGGCTTCGTGCTCGCCCCGATCGCCTGGCTGATCGGCGTGCCGTGGCAGGACGCGTCTGTGGTCGGCTCGCTGATCGGCCAAAAGATCGTCATCAACGAATTCGTCGCCTACCTGCAGCTGGCCGACATCGTCAACGGCCGTGTCGAGGGCATCGCGCTGACCGAGCAGGGCCGCCTGATCGCGACCTATGCGCTGTGCGGCTTTGCGAACTTCAGCTCGATCGCGATCCAGATCGGCGGCATCGGCGGCCTGGCCCCCGACCGCCGCCAGGATCTGGCGCGGTTCGGCCTGCGCGCGGTGCTCGGCGGCACCATCGCCACGCTGATGACCGCGACGATCGCCGGCGTGCTGACCTACATCGGCGCCTGACGCCGAGCCATTGCGAGAGCGGGACAAAGAGGATGTGCGCGTGAGTCGTGTCGTCGTCGTCGGGTCGTTCAATGTCGACCATGTCTGGAACTGCAGCACCCTGCCGCGCCGCGGCGAGACGCTCAGCGGCCGTTACCACACCGGGCCCGGCGGCAAGGGCTTCAATCAGGCCGTCGCCTCGACCCGGGCAGGCGCGCAGACCACCTTCCTGTGCGCGCTGGGCGACGACGACGGCGGCCGCCAGGCACGCACACTCGCCCAGGCCGACGGGATCGCGATGCGCGTGCGCGAGAGCAGCCACCCGACCGGCACGGCCGGTATCTACGTCGATGAGGCCGGCCACAACACCATCGTCATCGGCGCCGGCGCCAACGGCGACCTGTGTGCCTCCTGGGTGGGCCGGCAGGCTGAGGCTCTGGCCGGCGCCCGCGTCCTGCTGACCCAGCTCGAATCCCCGCTCGACAGCGTGCTCGAAGCGATGCGCCTGGCGCGCGCGGCCGGCACCTCGACCATGCTCAACCCCGCGCCGGCCAACGCGCAGTGCCTGCGCGAGCTGCTCGCCGCGGCCGACATCCTCACTCCGAACGAGACGGAGTTCGCCGGCCTGCTCGAGCGCCACACCAGCCATCGCATCGACAGCGAGGCGATCGCCGGCACGGCCGATGCGCAGTTGCATCGCTGGTGCCGCACGCTGCTGCCCCGCGGCACGGTGGTGATCACGCTCGGCGCCGCCGGTGCGTTCGTCTCCCATCGCGAGGATCTGACCCGCGGCGATACGCAGCCGTTCTATCGCGTGCCGGCCGACAAGGTCGAACCGGTCGACACCACCGGTGCGGGCGATGCATTCAACGGCGCCCTGGCCGCTTCGCTCGCCGGCGACCAGGCCGTGCCCTTCGACACCCACGTGCGTTTCGCCGCGCATTACGCGGGGCGATCGACCGAGCGGGTCGGTGCCGCCGCGGCGATGCCGCACCTGCGCCCCACGACGGACTGACGACACCGCACGCGCTACGGTCGCCCGGCCGCGGCACCGAGGATCGCGGCGGAGTCTGCCGATGTCCTGTTGTTCATTTCCCGCGCGCCTGCGTGCCGGCACCGGCCTGGCGATCGCGCTCGCACTGGCCGCCTGCAGCCCGGCCGACCCGGCGCCGACACCGACATCGCCGGCCGACGTGCCAACCACGGCCGATGCCGCGAAGTCCGCTGCCAACCCGATGACGGAGGCGGCGCCGCCCGCGCAGGCGGACGCGCACGGCAGCACACCGGACGACTGGCGGAGCCAGGCCTGGCCGGCCGACCGCGACGCGATCCTCGCCGACCCCATGTTCGACCAAGCGCTCGACGACCACGATCCAGTGCTGGCGGACGCGCGACAGGCGCTGGCACTGGCCGGAAGCGGCCGCCCGCTGGGCACGATCACCGGCGCCTGGAAAGTCCGCTCGCTGCAGTTCGACGGACGCGGCGGCGCCTATGGCTACCCATGGTTCGACGCCACGAACGCGCGCCGCGACGGTATGCTGACCTTCGCCAAGACGACCGGTTCGCAGCGCCGACAAGGCCGACTGCTGCCGATCGACCGCAGTACGCTCGCATTCCTGGGCTCGCAGTCGGTCAACGACGATCCCTCCCCCGGCTACAGCCGCCAGTGGCCCACGCCGCCGGCTGCGCGCGTCGAGGGCGACAGCGTCGGACGCTTGGTGCGCACCGGCGACGACGAACTGCTGATGGTGCTCGACGTCGATGGCCCGCGCTTCGAGCTCTACCAACTGCGCCGCTGAATTCAGAAGGGCGTGTGCGCGACCCGGGTCCACCGATCGGCGACAATGGGCGCATGCAGATCGGTCCGTACCGCATCGAACCCAACGTGGTGCTGGCCCCGATGGCCGGCGTCACCGACAAGCCGTTCCGGCAGCTGTGCAAGCGCCTGGGCGCGGGCCTGGCGATGTCGGAGATGACGATCAGCGATCCGCGCTTCTGGCGCACCGAGAAGTCGCTGCGCCGCATGGACCACGACGGCGAGCCGGCCCCGGTCGGCGTACAGATCGCCGGTACCGAGCCGGCCATGCTCGCCGAGGCGGCGCGCCACAACGTCGCGCACGGCGCGCAGATCGTCGACATCAACATGGGCTGCCCGGCCAAGAAGGTCTGCAACGCCTGGGCTGGCTCGGCGCTGATGCAGGACGAAGCGCTGGTCGCACGGATCCTGCAGGCCGTGGTCGCCGCCGTCGACGTGCCAGTGACACTGAAGATCCGCACCGGCTGGTGCGCCGCACATCGCAACGCACCGACGATCGCGCGTATCGCGCAGGACGCGGGCATCGCCGCCCTCGCCGTCCACGGCCGCACCCGCGACCAGCACTACACCGGCAGCGCCGAGTACGACACGATCGCGGCGATCAAGGCGCACCTGTCGATCCCGGTGATCGCCAACGGCGACATCGACTCGCCGGAAAAGGCGCTGGCGGTACTGCGCCACACCGGATGCGACGCGGTCATGGTCGGTCGCGCGGCGCAGGGCCGGCCCTGGATTTTCCGCGAGATCGCGCACTTTCTCGCCACCGGCCACCACCTCCCGCCACCGTCGCTGCAGGAGATCCGCGACATCCTGCTCGGCCATCTCCAGGCGCTGCATGCGTTCTACGGCGAACCCGCCGGCGTGCGCATCGCACGCAAGCACCTGGGCTGGTACGCGAAAGACCGACCGGAGCATCACGCCTTCCGCGCTCTGGTCAACCGTGCCGACACCGCGCAGGAGCAACTCGCGCTGACGCGCGCCTACTTCGATGCACTGATCGCCGGCGACACGCACCCGATGCTGGCTGCCTGACAGACCGTATTCGCACGCCCGGCGTCAGGGGGCGCCGATGGCCTGGTGGTCGCCCAGTCCCGGCACCGCAGGTTCGTGCCACATCCGCGCCCAGGTCGCATTCCACGTCGCTCCCACATCGCGGGCCATCGGCGCCTGGGTCGGGGGCAATGCAGACCAGCCCGCGGCCGTGCGCTCGGCGATGGTGAACCGGAAGAAGTACTCGGGCTCGTTGCCCATGCGCAGGTCGCTGAGCTGCAACCGCCCATCGACGACCGTCGCGCCCATGAAGCCGCGGTTGAACCAGGCCAGCCGCTGCGCCGCAGGCAGTGCGGCATTCGCGCGCAGGGCCGCCACGTCCGAAGGATAGGCCGCGAACTGCATCGGGCCGCGGTCGGCGACCAACGACCGGAACCCCTCGACGTAGCCATCCGGCGTCATCGCGACCACCCGCCACAGCACGGTGTTGCCGGGCATCGGCACCGAGAAGCGCGGCGCGTCGGCAAGGCCCAGCGCCGCAAGGGCGTGGTCGGCCTCCCGGTCGACGCGCGCCTTGGCGACCAGCGACCAGCCGAGGTACGCCGTGCTCAACGCGAGCCCGACCGCGAGCGCGCGGCCGCCGACCCGACGCGCGCCAACGAACGCCGCGACCAGCACGCCGATCAGCAACCAGATCGTGTACAGCGGATCGATGATGAAGACACTCGACCACATCGTCGGCGACGGCCGGAACGGCCACAGCAACTGCGTGCCATAGACCGTGAACGCATCGAGCAGCGGGTGCGTGACCAGCGCGAGCTGGATCGCCCAGAACCAACGCCCCGGCGCGGCCGCGACCCGGCCGTGGCCGTAGCGGCGCAGCGCCCACCACAGCGCCGTGGCGGCAAGCGGCAACACCAACAACGAATGGGTGATTCCGCGATGCAGCGTCATCCGCAGCACGGGGTCGTCGGTCAACAGCGCGATCACCAGACCATCGAGGTCGGGCACCGTACCCAGCGCAGCGCCGGCCAGCAAAGCGGCCCGGCGATGCGCCGCCGGCACGACGGCCGCCGCGACCGACGCACCGAGGACGATCTGGGTCAGGGAATCCATTGCGCAATCTTAGACGCAGACACCCTGCTCCATTTGATGGCGCGCCCGATGCCACGCGACGAGGCCCAATTCTGGGGAAGGCAGTCTTCGACCGCGGACTCGCAGTGCGTCGATTGGAAGTGGAACGAAACGCCTGCTACCTTCAGGAATCGGCGATGGATTCGCCCCCCCGCGTCAAGGGGAATGCCAGGGACGGCGGATCGACTTCGCTCCTGTCAGGCCCCGTTCTCGGAATCGTCAACCTGCCAGAGGAAGAACTCGACATGCCAAGCTCCAAGACAACGCACGCGGGGATTGTCGCGCCCGCCGTCACCGCCGCGTTCCTGTCCCTCCTCGCGTTCCCCGCCATGGGGGCCACGGTCGACACCTCGTCACTTCGCGGTGGCCACACGTACGATCAGTTCATCGTGAAGTATCGAACCGGCAGCCTGCAGGGTGCCGAAGGCGCCTCACTCTCGACCTCGCTAAAGCGCGCCGCCAGCAGCCTGACTGCGACACGCGGCGTCGTGGATGTTCGGCACCTGCGGCGTACCGCGCTGGGTGCCGACGTGATCCGGACCACCCAAGCGCTCGAGGCGGCCGATGCAGAGACCCTGCTTCGGGCCATCGCGGCCGACCCAAGGGTCGAGTACGTCGAAGTCGATGCGAGGATGTACCCGACGATGACACCCAATGACCCCCGATTCGGCGAGCAATGGGGCTACACCCATCAGGCCGCCGGAATCCGTGCGCCACAGGCGTGGGAGACCGCAACCGGCGCCGGCGTGGTCGTCGCGGTGCTGGATACGGGGATTACCTCGCACAGCGATCTCAACGCCAATGTGCTCCCGGGCTACGACTTCATCAGCGATGCTGCCAGAGCCAGAGACGGCAACGGCAGGGATCCCAATCCAGCCGATGAAGGAGATTGGCGAGCCGCCAACGAATGTGGCGCCGGCGTTCCGGCGGCGAATTCGAGCTGGCATGGCACGCATGTCGCAGGCACCATCGCCGCCGTGACGAACAACGCGAAGGGGGTTGCCGGCACCGCTTTCGAGTCCAAAATCGTGCCCGTGCGCGTCCTCGGTCGATGCGGCGGCACGGTCTCTGACATTGCCGACGCCATTGTCTGGGCGTCGGGCGGCAGCGTGCCCGGGGTGCCGACCAATGCCAACCCCGCGGAGGTGATCAACCTGTCACTGGGCGGCGCCGGTAACTGCTCGGCCACCTACCAGAGCGCCATCAATGGTGCAGTCTCGCGCGGCAGTACGATCGTCGTGTCAGCGGGCAACTCCAATGCCGACGCTGCGGCCTTCCAACCCGCAAGTTGCGCGAATGTCATCACAGTCGGCGCCGTCGACCGCAACGGCGCCCGTTCGATCTGGGGAGGCGGACAGGCGTCGAATTACGGAAGCCGAGTGGATCTCTCTGCTCCGGGCTCGGACATTCTCTCGACCCTCAATGCCGGCGCCACGACACCGGCAAGCGAGAGCTACGCCTACTACGGCGGAACATCGATGGCAGCGCCGCATGTGTCAGGGGTCCTCGCCCTGATGCAATCGGTAGCGCGCAATCCGCTCACGCCCTCGCAGGCAGGCACCATTCTCAAAAACACCGCGACACCCTTTCCAACGGCGCCATCGCAGCCTATCGGGACCGGCATCGTCAACGCGCGGGCCGCTGTCGAAGCCGTCGCCCCGGCGATACCCGACCTCTACGCCATCAACAAGCAAGGCGGGAGCACAACTGAAGTTCACGTCCTCGATGGCGGAGATGGCTTCCAGTCCTTTCCGCTGCAGACTGCGACCGCTTTACACGTGACTGGCGCCGATGCGCGCTGGGTCTTTCTGCTCGGCGACTTCAACGCCGACGGCGTGACCGACCTCTACGCGATCAATAAGCAGGGAACGAGCTCAACCGAGGTCCATGTTCTCGACGGCGCCAGCCATTTCCAGACATTCCTCATGCAGACAGGGACAGCTCTTCATCACACGGGAAGCGACTCGAGTTGGACCTTTGCGCTTGGCGACTACGACCGCGATGGCGCTCTGGATCTCTACGCGATCCAGAAGCAGGGCGGTGGTTCCAACAGGACCGAGGTCCACGTTCTCAACGGCGCCACTGGTTTCCAATCGTTCTTGCTGCACACCGCAACCGCGCTCCATCCCACAGGCTCGGATTCGACCTGGATGTTCGATCTCGCAGACTATGACCGGGACGGCACCTTGGACCTTTACGCAATCAATCGCCAGGGCGCCAGCTCCACAGAAGTCCATATCCTAGACGGCGCGACTGGATTCCAGTCCTTCAAGATGCAGACAGCGACGGCGCTGCATACGACCGGGCACGACCCAAGCTGGTCGTTCGCGTTACAGGACCAGAACTCCGACGGCGCCCCTGACCTCTACGCCATCAGAAAGCAAGGCGGCGCCTCCGGCAGAACCGAGGTCTTCATCCTCAACGGAGCAGAACATTTCCAGACGTTCCTACTCCAGACTGCGACTGCCCTGCATCAGACGGGCAGTGACCACGCATGGCAGATACTGGTCGCGCCCAGCCAGTGATGTCTTGGAAATCCCGGGCGGCGCTGCTCGTCGCGTCGCCCGGGGTCAAAGCGGGGTGGACGCGTCGCGACCTGACACGGTGGGCAGGCTCGTGAACTGGCACCAGCCCTGGCCCCCTTAACTCTACGGCAACACACGGGACGACAAGATGCGCAGCGCAGGCCGGGGGTGTATCATTCGCGGCCATCTTTTCATCCGAATATAGGGATATAGCCCTGATGTCCAGCTATCTCTTCACGTCCGAGTCCGTCTCCGAAGGCCATCCGGACAAGATTGCCGACCAGATCTCCGATGCCGTGCTCGACGCGATCCTGGCCCAGGACAAGCGTGCGCGCGTGGCATGCGAGACGCTGGTCAAGACCGGCGTGGCGATCGTCGCCGGCGAGGTGACGACCAGCGCGTGGATCGACCTGGAGGCGCTGACCCGCAAGGTGATCCTGGACATCGGCTACGACAGCTCCGACGTCGGTTTCGACGGCGAGACCTGCGGCGTTTTGAACCTGATCGGCAAGCAGTCGCCCGACATCAACCAGGGCGTGGACCGCAAGAACCCCGAGCAGCAGGGCGCCGGCGACCAGGGCCTGATGTTCGGCTACGCGACCAACGAGACCGACAGCCACATGCCGGCCGCGATCCATCTTTCGCACCGTCTGGTCGAGCGCCAGGCCCAGGTGCGCAAGAAGAAGAACTCGCCGCTGCCGTGGCTGCGTCCCGATGCCAAGAGCCAGGTCACGCTGCGCTACGAAGATGGCAAGGCGACCGCGATCGACGCGGTCGTGCTGTCGACCCAGCACGATCCGGGCGTCAAGCAGAAGGATCTGATCGAGGCGGTGCGCGAGGAGATCATCAAGCCCGTGCTGCCGGCCAAGTGGCTGCACAAGGGCACCAAGTTCCACATCAACCCGACCGGCAAGTTCATCATCGGCGGGCCGGTGGGCGACTGTGGCCTGACCGGCCGCAAGATCATCGTCGACACCTACGGCGGCTGGGCCCGTCACGGTGGCGGCGCGTTCTCGGGCAAGGACCCGTCGAAGGTCGACCGCTCGGCTGCCTACGCCGCGCGCTACGTCGCCAAGAACGTGGTCGCGGCCGGCCTGGCCGACCGCTGCGAGGTCCAGGTGTCGTATGCGATCGGCGTCGCCGAGCCGACCTCGATCTCGGTGACCACGTTCGGCACCGGCAAGATTCCGGACGCGCAGATCGAGAAGCTGATCCGCCGCCACTTCGACCTGCGCCCCTACGGCATCATCCAGATGCTCGACCTGATCCACCCGGTCTACCAGCGTACCGCCAGCTACGGCCATTTCGGCCGCAAGCCGCAGCAGGTCAGCTACACCGACGGCGCGGGCGAGCAGCACACCGCGACTGCGTTCTCGTGGGAGAAGACCGACCGCGCCGAGGCCCTGCGCGCCGACGCCAAGCTCAAGTAAGACCGGCGCCGCCAGGTGTCGCCACGACGGGCCGCGCAAGCGGCCCGTCGTCGTTTGGCCCGGCGGGCCGGCCCGCGCCCCTGCCCCGTGGGCGTGCCCGTCTCACCCGACGTGCACCCGGCGGGCGACATGCTATATCTCGTCGCACGGTGCGGCGCCAAGGACAGCCAGGGGAAGCTTCTTCGATGTCAGCCAGTTACGACGAGATGCGCGACGCGCAAGATGCGGTCCGGCCGCACTACCACACGTTCGAAGACTGGCTGCAGCGCACGCCGACCGAGCAGGTCGCGCACAAGCGGCGCGAGGCGGAGATCTCGTTCCACCGCGTCGGCATCACGTTCTCGGTCTACGGCGAGGAGTCGGGCACCGAGCGGCTGATCCCCTTCGACATCGTGCCCAGGATCGTGCCGGCTGCCGAATGGCGGATGCTCGAAGCCGGGCTGCGCCAGCGGGTGCACGCGCTGAATCTGTTCCTGGGCGATGTCTACGGCCCGCAACGCATTCTGCGCGATGGCCGCATTCCGGCCGCGCTGGTGCTCGATAACAGCGAGTACCGCAAGGAGATGCAGGGCCTGCAGGTCGCCTGCAACACCTATTCGCACGTTTCGGGCATCGATCTGGTGCGCGCCGGCGACGGCGAGTACTACGTGCTCGAGGACAATCTGCGGGTCGCGTCGGGCGTGTCGTACATGCTCGAGAACCGGCGGATGATGGCGCGCCTGACGCCCGAGCTGTTCTCCAGTCAGCAGATCGCGCCGGTCGAACGCTACCCCGACGCACTGCTCGACGTGCTGCGTCAGTGCGCGCCGGCCAACATCGACAACCCGGTGGTGGCCGTACTCACGCCGGGTGCGGCGAACTCGGCCTACTTCGAGCACGCGTTCCTGGCCCAGCAGATGGGCGTGGAACTGGTCGAGGGCGCCGACCTGTTCGTGCAGAACGACATGGTCTATGCGCAGACCACGCGCGGCGCCCAGCGCGTGCACGTGATCTACCGCCGGATCAACGACGACTTCCTCGACCCGACGGTGTTCCGGCCCGAATCGATGCTCGGCGTGCCCGGGCTGTTCGGCGCCTACCGCGCCGGCAACGTGACCCTGGCCAATGCGCCGGGCACCGGCGTGGGCGACGACAAGTCGGTGTACCCGTTCGTGCCCGAGATGATCCGCTACTACCTCAGCGAAGAGCCGATCCTGCACAACGTGCCGACCTGGCAGCTGCGCAATCCCGACGACCTCAAATACGCGCTGGCGCACTTGCCCGAACTCGTCGTCAAGGAGGTGCACGGCGCCGGCGGCTACGGGATGCTCGTCGGCCCGGCCTCGACCAAGGCCGAGATCGAGGCGTTCCGCGCCCGCATCCTCGCCGACCCGGGCAACTACATCGCCCAGCCCACGTTGTCGCTGTCGACCTGCCCGACCTTCGTCGAAAGCGGACTGGCACCGCGCCACATCGACCTGCGCCCTTACATCCTCAGCGGCAACCGCATCCAGGTCGTGCCGGGGGGACTGACGCGGGTGGCGCTGCGCGAAGGTTCGCTGGTGGTCAATTCGTCCCAGGGCGGCGGCACCAAGGACACCTGGATCATGGAAAACTAAGGCCGCACGCATGCTCTGTCGCACCGCGAACGATCTGTACTGGGTGGCGCGCAGCATGGAACGCGCCGAGAACACCGCGCGCCTGCTCGATGTCGCACAACGCATCGCCTTGCTGCCCGAGCGCCTGGATCGCGGCAAGGCGCAGGCCGCTGCATGGCGACGTTCGCTCGACTCGCTGGGCCTGGTGCAGCCGTTCCTCGAACGTCACGGCCGGATCGACGCCGAGGGCGTGGTCGGGCACCTGCTGCTGGCGCCCGACAACCCCAGCTCGATCCACAGCTGTTTCCGCAACGCACGCGAGAACGCGCGCGCCCAGCGCGTGGCGATCACCTCGGAAATGTACGAGGACCTCAACAGTTCGTGGCTGGAGATCCGCAAGCTCGATGCCGCGCAACTGCGCCGCAACGGACTGAGCAACACCCTCGAATGGGTCAAGACCCGCTCGGCATCGTTCCGGGGCATCACGATCGGCACGCTCGGCCGCGGCGAGGGCTACCAGTTCCTGCAGTTGGGGGCGTTCATCGAGCGCGCCGAATGGTCGATCCGGTTGCTGGACATGATCGCCAGCGACGACGAGCTGCCGGAGACCGGCGAGGCGCGCGACGCAGTCCAGTATTTCCAATGGAGCGCACTGTTGCAGGCGCTGTCGGCGTTCGAGACCTACCGGCGGCTGTACCGCGAGTCGGTCAGCCCGGCCGGCGTGGCGGCGCTGATGCTGCTCAACGGCGACAACCCGCGCTCGCTGCAGACCTGCGTGGAAGCGATCTCCTCGATCCTGCAATCGCTGACCGGTGGGGCGTCGGCGGAGGTCGCGCGCCAGGCCGGCGCGCTGGCCGCGCAATCGCGTTACGCGCGCATGGACGAGATCATCGCCGGCGGATTGGAACCCTGGTTGCAGGACACGATGACCCGGCTGACCCGGCTGGGTGCGGAGATCCACCGACAGTTCATGACCACCCGCGTGGTAACGGCGCCGGCCCAGACGCAGGTTCAGGCGCCCTGGCAGACCACGGCCTGACAGGTGCCATGCCGCCCGCGCAGCGGGCACAATGGCCCCCCGCTCCGCCGTATCCGCCCCGCCTCATGACCTACTGCATCGGCATCAACCTCGACGAGGGGCTCGTGCTCGCCTCCGACTCGCGCACCAACGCGGGCGTCGACCATGTCCGCCGTGCCGGCAAGATGCGGGTCTTCACCGAACCCGGCGCCTACGTGGTGGTGACGTTGTCGGCAGGGAACCTGTCGCTGACCCAGAACGTGCTCAATCTGATCGAGCATCGCGACCGGCACGAGCCGGCGACGCCGGGCATCCGCAATGCGCAGTCGATGTTCCAGGTCGCCCAGGCGATCGGCGATGCGATGCGCGAGATCCGCGCCCGCGACGAAGCCTATCTTCGCGACAGCGGGATCGACCCCAGCGGCACGTTCATCGTCGGCGGTCAGATCCGCGGCGAACCGCCGCGGCTGTTCCTGGTGTACTCGGAGGGCAATTTCATCGAGAGCACGCCCGAAACCCCGTTCTTCCAGACCGGCGAGATCAAATTCGGCAAGCCGATTCTCGATCGGGTGGTGACCCGGCAGACCGACTTGGTCACTGCGACCAAGTGCACGCTGGTGTCGTTCGACTCGACGATCCGCTCGAATCTGTCGGTCGGCACGCCCATCGACCTGGCGGTCTATCGCCGCGACAGCCTGCAACTGGAGGTCCAGCAGCGCTTCGAGGACGAGGACGCCTACCTGCGCTCGATCCGCGAGCGCTGGAACGACAGCCTGCGCGAAGCGGTCGCCGCGCTGCCGGCGCCGCCATGGGCGCGGTAGGCAACGCCCGGCGCTGACGACCACCGCGACGCCCGTTCACCATCGGGCGTCGCGGCGGCAGCGCCGGGTTACGGCGCCGCGGGTGCCTCGGAGCGATGCTTCACATAACGATCGAGCCAGGCGTTGGTCTCGTAGAGCATGTGCAGGATCGATTCGCGCGCCCGGTAGCCGTGCGATTCCTTGGGCAGCATCACCAGCCGGGCATTGCCGCCCAGGCCCTTGATCGCCGCGAACATGCGCTCGCTCTGCATCGGGAACGTGCCCGAATTGTTGTCCTCCTCGCCGTGGATCAGCAGGATCGGATCCTTGATCTGTCCGGCATAGTTGAACGGCGACATGCGCAGGTAAGTGTCCTGCGCCTGCCAGTAGTTGCGCTCCTCGGCCTGGAAGCCGAACGGTGTGAGCGTGCGGTTGTAGGCGCCACTGCGCGCGATGCCGGCGGCGAACAACCGCGAGTGCGCCAGCAGGTTGCCGGTCATGAACGCGCCGTACGAATGCCCGCCGATCGCGATCCGGCGACGATCCGCCACGCCGCGGCGCACGACTTCATCCACCGCGGCCTCGGCGCTGGCGACCAGTTGTTCGATGTAGGTATCGTTGGGCTCGGCATCGCCTTCGCCGATGATCGGCATCGACACGTCGGCAAACACCGCATACCCCATTGCCAGGAACGCCTGCGGCCCCCAGTAGCCGACCGCGTTGAAGCGGTACGGCGAATCGGTCACCTGACTGGCGGCATCCGCGGACTTGAACTCGCCCGGATAGGCCCACATCAGCAGCGGCAACGGGCCGTCGCGCTGTGCGTCGTAGCCCGGCGGTAGGTACAGCGTGCCGCTCAGGTCGACACCGTCCTTGCGCTTGAAGCGGACCAGCTCCTTGTGCACGTCGCGCAGCTGCGGCGTGGGATGCGCGAACGCGGTCAGCGCTGCCGGTGCGGCATCGGCGTCGTCCAGGCGGCGCAGCAGGAAGTTCGCCGGCTCGGCCGGCGTTTCGCGCGTGGTCAGCAGCCGCGTGGCCTGCGCATCGAGCACCGCGACCGGTGCCTCGTAGGCCGGCGCCTGCGAGTGGAACAGCCGCTCGGTACGGCCGTCGGCCAAGTGCTGGCGGTCCAGGAACGGCCGGTCGCCTTCCTCCGACGCGCCGTCGCCGATGCGGTAGATGCTCTGGCCATCGGCCGCGATCAGCAACCGACTATTGCCGTTGTCGTCGGGCATCGTCACCGCCATGCCCGGGTCGGCGTAGCGGTCCTCGTACGACCCGTCGCGCACCAGCACCGGCGCGGCGCCGCCGTCGGGATGCAAGCGCCACTCGCGGATCCGGCGCGTTTTCCACCAATACTCGGTCAGCAACGCAAGATCGCCAGTGCCCCACTGCGTGCCGGCGTAGCGCATCGACAGTTGCGCGAGCGCAGTCGGCTTTGTGCGGAACGGGGCAGCCTGCGCGTAGACGATGTCGCGCACCGCGAATTCACGCGCCGGATCGCCGCCGTCCTGCGCCTCGGCCCAGACCAGCGTCGCCGGCGCGTCGCTGCGCCAGGCGACCGAACGCACGCCGGTGGGCACCGCATCGTTGCCAACCGGCAGGCCCTCGACCAACGGCAGGCGCGCCACCGTGTGCTGGACCGCACCGTCGAGTCCGATCACCTCGATCCGGCGCGGGAAGCGCGTATACGGCACCTGGTAGGAGAACGGCCGGTCGATCTGCTGGCGCAGCAGATGACGCCCGTCGGGCGAAGCGGTGGCGCTGACGGTCAGGCCGGGCGCGCCGATCGGCGACACTGTGCCGTCGAACGACACGCGCGCGAGCTGGCTGGTCATGTAATGCGCGAACACCCGCGCATCCTGCTCGCTGCGCAGCAGGTCCTGGTAGGTCCGCAACTGCTGCACCGTGCCGCCGGCGCCGGTCTCCTGGACGTTGGGGCCGGCCGGAACGCCATCGTCCTGCGGCGCGGCGCCCTGCTCTTGCGGACGCAACCGCACCAGCAGCGACTGCCCGTCGGGCATCCATTCGAAGCCGTTACCGACCACCGCGTTGAGCGGCTGGGACAGCAGGCGTCGCGCCTGACGCGTCGCCACGTCGACCAGCCACAGCTGCACTTCGCCCGCGTGCGTGTCGACCTGGCTGAAGGCGATGTGGCGCTGGTCGGGCGACCACAGTAGCGAAGCCAGCGACAACGGCTCGGGCAGGCCGGCGATGCGCTGCTCGCCGCCACCGTCGATCGGCTTGAGCCAGACATCGCTGACGTACGAGGCGCGGCTGGCCGAGTAGGTCTTGGGATTGATCCGGATGCCGCCGAGCTTGAGCTCGGGTTGCGAGACTTCGGCAATCGACGGCAGCGCGGGCGTCTGCAGGAAAGCGGCCAGGTCGCGCTTGGGGCTCAGCAGCAAGCGCGGCGGACGCGGCGCATCGACGATCGCGCGCAACGCTTCGGGCGGCAGTTGGTAGCCGCCGTCCTCGGCTACGACTGCCGGCGCAGTCTGCGCGAACGCGGGGGAGCCACCAAGCGAGGCGACGAGCAAGGTGGCGGAGACGGCGAGAAACAATCGGCGACGGGCAGTCGTTGCAGTCATCAGAAGTCGATCCGAAAAAACGCACAAGGCTGTCGAGCATACCTGTCGCGTCGCGCTGGGCAGCGGGTGCGTGCCCGGGACCGACGGGACTTGCGCTGTATCGCAAAGCGGTCACTACGCCCGCGCAGCACCGCACCAGGGCCGGACCGCAAAGGCGGCCGGCGCAGTCGGCACCTGAACATCAACCTTGCCTCGCCCAACGGGCGCGCCCCAGGTCCTGGCCGCCTCCAGTGGCGAGCTGCGATAGAATGGCGGTCCGCCTCGCCGAGGGGCGCTGCGACCATCGCGTGGCTTCGTCCACGACCCGTTCCGCACAAGCGGACGCCTCGATGGCCAGGCTCGGCGCAGGTGCCCTGCGAACGGCGCCCGTCATCGCGAATGCATCGATCGCATTCCGTACGGAGCATGCAATGAACGCACAGTTGAAGTCCGGCGCCGCGCGCGCTTTCTCCCAGGATGGCGACTACAAGGTCGCCGACATCTCGCTGGCCGACTGGGGCCGCAAGGAACTCGACATCGCCGAGCACGAGATGCCGGGCCTGATGTCGATCCGCAAGAAGCACGCCGCCACCCAGCCGCTGAAGGCCGTGCGCGTGACCGGCTCGCTGCACATGACCATCCAGACCGCAGTGCTGATCGAGACGCTCAAGGACATCGGTGCCGACGTGCGCTGGGCCTCGTGCAACATCTTCTCGACCCAGGACCACGCCGCCGCCGCGATCGCCGCGACCGGCACGCCGGTGTTCGCCTGGAAGGGCGAGACGCTCGAGGAATACTGGGACTGCACGCTCGACGCGCTGACCTTCACCCTGCCCGACGGCACCCTGACAGGACCGGAACTGGTGGTCGACGATGGCGGCGACGTCACCCTGTTGATCCACAAGGGCTACGAGCTCGAGAACGGCAGCAAGTGGGTCGACGAGCCGGCCTCCTCGCATGAGGAGCAGGTGATCAAGAACCTGCTCAAGCGCGTGGCCAGCGAGCGCCCGGGCTACTGGACGCGCGTGGTCGCCGACTGGAAGGGCGTGTCCGAGGAGACCACCACCGGTGTGCACCGCCTCTACCAGCTGGCCCAGGCCGGCACGCTGCTGGTGCCGGCGATCAACGTCAACGACTCGGTCACCAAGTCCAAGTTCGACAACCTCTATGGCTGCCGCGAGTCGCTGGCCGACGGACTCAAGCGCGCAATGGACGTGATGCTGGCCGGCAAGGTGGCGGTGGTCTGCGGCTACGGCGACGTCGGCAAGGGCTGCGCCGCCTCGCTGCGCGCCTATGGCGCCCGCGTCGTGGTGACCGAGATCGACCCGATCTGCGCGCTGCAGGCGGCGATGGAGGGTTTCGAAGTCCACACGATCGAGAGCACGCTGGGCCGCGGCGACGTCTATGTCACCACCACCGGCAACAAGGACATCATCACCGCCGAGCACCTGCAGGCGATGAAGGACCAGGCGATCGTCTGCAACATCGGCCACTTCGACAACGAGATCCAGGTCGATGCGCTCAAGGCGCTGGCGGGCGTGCAGCAGATCAACATCAAGCCGCAGGTCGACAAGTACGTGTTCCCCGACGGCCGCGCGATCTTCCTGCTCGCCGATGGCCGTCTGGTGAACCTGGGCTGCGCCACCGGCCACCCGAGCTTCGTGATGTCGAACTCGTTCGCCAACCAGACCCTGGCCCAGATCGACCTGTGGGCGAACAAGGACCGCTACGAGAAGAAGGTCTACCTGCTGCCCAAGCACCTCGACGAGGAAGTCGCACGCCTCCACCTGGAGAAGATCGGCGTCAAGCTGACCAAGCTCACCCAGGCCCAGGCCGACTACATCGGCGTGCCGGTCGAAGGCCCGTTCAAGCCGGACCACTACCGCTACTGAGCGACCGTACCGCTGCAGCAACACGACGAACGGGCGCCTCGCGGCGCCCGTTCTCGTTGGTGGGCCGGCCCGCCCGGCCCGGCGGCTCGCCTACGGCAGCGAAGCGTTGAACTGGATCTGCTGTCCCGGCACGAGCCGATCGCTTTCGATCGCGACTGTCAGCGAGGCGATTGCATGCGGCCCGATGCAGGCCGACGCAGAACGCTCCGCATTCGGCAGCAAGCCCTTGAGTGACGTGCCCAGACGGTGGCCGTCGACCGCGGGCCAGGCGTCGTAATAGATCGGCGCCACGCCTTCGTTGCGCACCGACATCTGCACGCATTCGCCATCGCTCGCCAGCGCCGTGATCCGGAACGCGTAGCCCGTGGCCATCGCGGCCTCCCGAATGCGGGCGCGCGTCTGATAGCCCGGCTGATCGTTGCCGATCATGTAGCTGATGCGGTACTGCGACGCGAAGGATTCGAAACTGCGTCCCCAGGGGCCGTTGGGATCGAGCACATGCGCCTGGTCGTAGTCGCTGTAGTAGTTGAACTCGCCGCCCGCCGGGCTGTCCTGGTAGCGGGTGTCGCCGAAGAACAACCAGGACGCGCGGTTGTATTCGCTGTTGCTGCTCGAATGCGTCTCATGCATGAAGGAGTCGTCGAACAGCCCGAAGCGCAGCTGTCGCAACGACGGCACGGCGGAGAACGGCGAGTAGGTGCTGCTGGCCGCGTCGATCGACAGCGACCAGGAGGTCTGCGCAAACGTCGCGCCCAGGTGCTCGAGAAACTGCTGCTGGAAGGCTTTCGATGGAAACGTCCGGCCCAGGGTCAACGGCCCGTCCCACAGGTGATACTCGGCATAGGAGCCGAAGCCCACCTGCAGGAAGGCCAGGCGCGGGTCGAGATCGTAACGCTGCGCGAACTTGGTGTAGAAGTCGAGAATGAAGGCCCGCAACGTGGCCGAGCGCCAGTCGGGCACGAAGGTTTGCTCGCCCTCCACGTTCCTGTAGTCGATCACGTGGTCGGCGGCGTTGCCGATGTGGCTGGGGATCGAGATCGTGGTGTGGCCGGGATAGGTGTCGTGGAAGCGCACGATCATCTGATGGCCGCGTGCCGCCGCCGATGCCAGCCGGGCGTCGACCTGCGACCAGTCGTAGGTGCCAAGTCCGGTGACGACGTCGCTGTACTTGAAGTAGGCAAACTCCAGTTGCACGTCCTCGCCGAGTGCCGCCAAGCCTGACGCGTTGTCGTTCCACAGCACGATGCCGGTCATCGGCTGCACCCGATCGATCGTGGCCTGCAGTGGAACCGGCGTATAGGCCGCAGCGCCGCGTCGGCGCACATCGCGCTCGCGCACCGGCGTCGCTGATTTGGCCAGACGCGCGGCCTGTGTGCGGCCAGAGACCTGGACTGGAGTGGACGACGAGAGCGAAGCTCCTCGCAGCTCCACCGGATCGGGCAGTCCCGCACTGGATGTTCCGGTGACCGCCAGCAGGATCGCCGACGCCGCGCAACGCAACAGGTATCGATGGTGCTCCATGATCTACCCCTCCTGTCGCCAGCGTGGGATCGCAACCGGTCCAGGGGCGACGCCCGGACCGCTCGCACAAGACGCCTTCAGAACCGGTAGCTCAGCCCCAGCGTGACCGAGCGGCCATACCGGTAGTAGCCCTGCGACAGCAGCGGGTTACCGTTGATGCTGGACGTGTTCTCGTCGTCGAGCAGGTTGCTGCCCTCCAGTGAGATCGTGAAACGGTCGTTGACGGCGTAGGACGCATGCGCGGTCAGCCAGGTGATCGGATCGGCCTGCTCGTTGTAGCCCTCGCCGAGCACGTTGATCGCAGTCACGAAGCCATCGGTGTGGTCGGCGGTGGCGCCGATCGACCAGGGGCCTTTCTCGTACATCAGGCCCAGCGAGTACACCGACGGCGCGATGCCCTCGAGCGGACGCTCGAACTCGCCGACCCAGCTGCGCGCCCAGTTGCGGGTGTACTGCGCGCGGAAGCCGAAGCCGTTGTCCCAGAAGTGCTGCAGGCCCGCTTCGATGCCCCGGACCTTGGCGTAGTCGCCATTGATCGGGCGCATGACGTTGAACAACGTCGGACCGGTGCTCACCGGCGTGCCGTTGGCATCGACGATCGGGCCGACCCCGATGTCCTGGCCCGGTTCCCAACTGGTGGTGATCTGGTTGGTGATGCGCTTGTAGAACACGGCGACGTTGAAGATCGAGCGGTCGGTGAAGTACCACTCCAGCGACAGGTCGCCTTGCTTGGCGCTGTAGGGCTGCAGATCGACGTTGCCGCCGTAGATCTGGGTGAACTCGCCCCAGGACACGCTGGCCGTGGTGTTGGTCGGCGCCAGCGTGTCGACCGGCGGCCGGGCCATGGTCTTGGCGGCGCCCACGCGCAGTTGCAGCTCGTCGGTGAAGCTCCAGATGAAGTTCGCCGACGGCAGGTAGAAGGTGTAGTCGCCCTTCTGCTCGATCGCGCTGGGCGTGTCGTAGACCGCGGTGTAGTTGAACGCACCGTTCTCGATGATCTGCAGGATCTTGGCGTCCCAGGCCTGCGACGTCGTATCGGTCTTGACCACACGCATGCCGACATCGCCGCGCCAGCGCTCGCCGGCGAAGTCGGCCTGCACGTAGAACGCGTTGGTCTTCTCCGAGACGCGGTAGCTCTCGAGCGGATTCCACTGCGGCGCCGCGTTGGAGAAATCATAGGGCGTGCCGTCGGCTCGCGGCCGGCCATCGTACTGGGCGAGGTGGCCCAGGTAGTTGGGCACGTCGAAGGCGATGAACGACCTCGGGAAGACCGCATGGACCCGCGTCATGAAGTTGGGCAACGCCAGCGACTGCGAGATCACGCCCGCGCCCAGGTCGCCGACGTTGATGGCGTTGTCGCCCGAGTAGTAGTCCGCGCCGCCGTTGAGGGTGTTGTTGATCAGGTCGCGCGACTTCTTGCGATCGGTGACGTTGACGCCGAAGCGCAGGCGGTCGAAAACCGATCGCCCGACGAACAGTTCGCCGCCCAGGGCACCGCCAGTGATTTCGTCGACGATGTTGTCGCCGCGCAGCTCCATGTAATGGGTGTTGAAGTCCGACGCACCGAAGCGGCCGGCATCGAACCCGTCGGCCAGCGAACGACCGTCGTCGAAGTCCACGCGCACGTTGGGCATCGCGGCGCCGCTCAGGTCGATACGGGCGGTGTTGGGCTGGTTCATGCGCAGGACCACGTAGGAATCCTGGCCACCTGAGTAACGCTTGGAGGTCGAGCGGTAGATGTCGGCGGTGAGCGTGAAGTCGTCGTTGACCTGCCACTGCGCGTTGGCCCCGTACAGATCGGTGTCGACCACACGGTGCTCGGTCATGTTGAGCAGTTCCGGGTTGAGCCGCAGCTCCGGATCCGGGTTGTCCATCGTGAACCCGGTGACGATCCCGTTCTGGACGGTGATGTCGGACCAGCGCCCGGGCGCAAACAGCGGATAGTAGGACTGCTGATAGCCGACCTGCGGGGAATCGAGGCGCGTGGTCAGGCCGTCCACCGTCAGCCGGAAACGGTCGCTGGGGCGCCATTCCAGCTTGCCCGAAAACGCCCGTCGCTTCTTCTCTTCGATGATCGAGCCGGCGCGGAACTGGCCTGGCGCGATCAGTCCGTACTCGTCGGGGTCGAGTTCGCCGTTGCCGTTCGGGTCGATGTTGCCGCCCCAGGCGTTGCCGGACCAGGTCTCGTCCGTCGGGTCCGGATTGCGGGTCCAGCCACCGTCGTTGCCGGCGATGTCGGTGCGATCCCGGCGCTTGCCGTACACCACGCCGAGCAGCACGCCAACAGTGTCGTCGGCGAAAGTGTTGCTGTAGGTCGCCGAGAACTTGTGACCGTTGAGATCGGACATCTGGTTGCGATCGCCTTCGACGCGGACGATACCGTGCTGCCCGGTGCGGTCGAACGGGCTGGCCGAACGCAGGTTGATCAGGCCGCCGATCGCGCCTTCGGTCAACGACGACTGCGCGCCCTTGATCACGTCCGCGCCGCTGATTACATCCGACGGCAGCACGTCGAACGCGAAATCGCGGCCGGCACCATCGGTCGCCAGCAACCGGCCATTGAACGTGGTCAGGGTGTATTCCGGCCCCAGGCCGCGCACGCTGACCTTCTGGCCCTCGCCGCCCGCTGTGCGGCTGATCGAGACACCGGTGATATGGCTCAGCGAGTCGGCGACGTTGTCGTCGGGGAACTTGCCCAGCTCCAGCGCGCTGATCGAATCCTGGACAGTCGCCGCGTCACGCTTGAGCTCGACCGCCCGGGCGAGGCTGCCGCGGACGCCGGTCACGATCACCGTGTCGAGCGACTCGATCCGCTCGCCTCCAGGCACCTCAGGATCGTCGACGTTCTGGACCTGGGCCGACACGCCGGCCGGCACAAGAAGTGCCAGCGCGATGCTGCAGAAAAGCGGATTGCGATGCGGACGAACGGTCTTCACGGAAGCATCCTCGATGTGGGTGGCTGTGGGGGCGACCTACAAAACGAAATCTAGCCTAAATGATGTTTCGTTTGGCATCAACATTTTCTTGTAACGAAATACGGGACGACCGGTGCCGCATCGCCGGTTGCTACGGCCCCTCAGGCCAAAAGGACGCGCTCGCGCTCTGACGGCGCGCGCGGAGGGCCGTAATCCAGGCCCACCATCGCCTTGGCGCCGGACGATCAGCCGCGCGCGCACCGGCCGGGGGCCCTCACAGTGCCGCAATCGAGTTCAGTCTTATCAGAAACGAAAGAAAACGTTGCCAATCGATGTGTTTCGTCGCAGACTCTCCCTGCGCGCCGGATGCGCCTTTTCGCCAGGCCCGCCGCTCCGCCCACACGATGGATGCCAAGCGGCGCCTGCCCCCCTTTTCGACACGAGGACCGCGATGCACGCCCTGCTCGAGCTGGTCGCCCGCCACACGCGAGGCGACGGCGCCGGTATCCCCTCCATCTGCTGCGCTCACCCCTTGGTGCTGGAGGCCGCGCTGCGCCATGCCCAGCGCCACGCCCTGCCGCTGGTGCTCATCGAGGCGACCTGCAACCAGGTCAACCAGGACGGCGGCTACACCGGC
>NZ_JBDJMI010000037.1:0-21594 GCF_039673825.1 Luteimonas sp. TWI662
CCTGCTCACCGCCTACCTCATGCGCGATGAGCTCAAGCGACTGTGGTTCTACCAGCATCCCAGCTGCGCCCAACGGGCCTGGGAGCACTGGCTGGAGCAGGCCCAATCCAGTGGGATTGCCGCGCTGGCCCATTTCGCGGCCAAGCTCAAAGCCTACCTGCATGGAATCGTGTCGCGCTGCCGGCATCGACTCAACACCAGCATCGTTGAAGGCATCAACAACACCATCAAGGTCATCAAGCGCCGTGCCTACGGGTACCGCGATCAGGAGTACTTCTTCCTGAAGATCCGCGCAGCCTTCCCCGGATTCAGCGATGAACCAAAAAAAAGCCCGCTTCCGGCGAACCGGTTACGGGCTTGCTCCCTCCCCCACGTCGGGTGCGGGGCGATATTGGAAGACTGGCGAAGCGGATGCACGCTGCAGTGCAAAACGATACTGACGGGTTCACCAACCCCCGCGCATTCAGGCTCAGGGCGCAGGAGGGGCAATCCGCGAGGTCCCGGCGCGCGCGACGCCCAGCGTCGTCTGGACAAGATCGGCGAGCGCCGACGCGGCGTCGGGTCGCCCGAGCCCGGCCGCCGCGCGCGCCGCGTCCGGCAGCGCCGTCGCAGACGCAAACGCGTCTTCGAGCAACGCGGCGAGCCGCTCGGCGCTCAGTTCGGCCTCGGGCATGCACCAGCCCACGCCCGCGGCGGCCAGGGCTTCGGCGTTGCGGCGCTGCTCGTCGCGCGAGCCGCCCTGCGGGATCGGCACCATCACCGCGGGGCGGCCGACCGTCAGCAGGTCGGCCGCGGTCGTTGCGCCGGCGCGGGTGACGACCAGATGCGCATCGCGCAGCCGCCCCCCCATATCGTCGAAGAACGGGCGGACTGTCGCCTCGATGCCGGCCGCACGCAGCGTGGCTTCGACCGCGTCGGCGCCCTCGCCTTTCATCTGTAGCGAGACGTGCAGCCGACGCCGCATCGTCTCGGGCAACCGCAGCAGCGCGGGCGGCACGACCTCGCCGAACACGCGCGCGCTCTGGCTGCCGCCCACGACCAGCAACCGCAACGGCGCATCGCCGTCGAGCGCAGGATAGTCGCCACGCGCAGCCAGGATCGCGGCGCGCACCGGGTTGCCGGTGTCGACGATGCGCATCGGATCGAACCCGTCGAGCCCGGCTGTCGCCGGGAACGAGGTCGCCACACCGGCGGCCAGCCGCAGCAGCTTCTGGTTGGCAAGACTCAGCCGCGCCCCCTGCTCGTGCAGCAGCAGCGGGCAACCCAGGCTTCTCGCCGCCAGCGCGGGAGCGAAGCTGGGATAGCCGCCGAATCCCACCAGCAGGCCGACGCCGCGCCGGCGCATGTCGCCGCGCGCCTGCCAGGCCGCACGCAGGATCGTAAACCCGGCGGCAAGCTTGCCGGTGACGCCGCCTTCGAGGCTGCGCGCCGGCAGCACGACGTGGTCGAGCCCGGCCAGTGCCTGGGTGTAGGCCGCGCCGCGACGCTCGGTGTAGATCACCACCGGATGCCCGCGCCGCTGCAGTTCCCGTGCCAGCGCCTCGGCCGGGAACAGATGACCGCCGGTGCCGCCTGCGGCGCAGGCGACGGCGGGAAGCGAGGTGCGGGCGACAGACGACGACATGGCGAATCCGGACGCGGACGGGGGCACGACTATAGCGAGCGCACGCGGCGCCGCGTGGTCCTGCACGATCCCGCCGCCCACGCGATAATCGGGGCTTCAACGCCACTGTGCCCGTCATGACCGAAGACCGTATCCGCAACGCCGCCCTGCGCAGCCGCATCGTCACGCCCGAACAGGCAGCCGCGCTGATCGAGCCGGGCCAGACCGTCGCGATGAGCGGCTTCACCGGCTCGGGCTATCCCAAGGCGGTACCGGTGGCGCTGGCCGCACGCATCGAGCAGGTCCACGCGGCGGGGCAGCCGTTCCAGATCCGGCTGCTGACCGGCGCATCGACCGCGCCCGAGCTCGACGGCGCGTTGGCCAAGGTCGATGGCATCGCGCTGCGCCTGCCGTTCCAGAGCGATCCCGAGGCGCGCCGCCGCATCAACGACGGCAGCCTGGCCTACATCGATGCGCACCTGAGCCACGTCGCCCAGCACGCGTGGTTCGGCTTCTATGGCGATATCGACGTGGCGGTGATCGAGGCGGTGGCGATCCGCGAGGACGGCACCATCGTGCCGTCGACCTCGGTCGGCAACAGCAAGACCTGGCTGGACCTGGCCAAGCGCGTGATCGTGGAGGTCAACGAGGTGCAGCCGCTCGCGCTCGAGGGCATGCATGACATCTACTACGGCACCGCGCTGCCGCCGCAGCGTCGCCCGATCCCGCTCGAACACGCGGACGACCGCATCGGCGACACCGCGCTGCGCTGCGACCCGGACAAGATCGTCGCGGTCGTTCGCACCGCCGCCCCCGACCGCAACAGCCCGTTCAACCCGCCTGACGAGGCCAGCCAGCGCATCGCCGCGTCCCTGATCGAGTTCCTGCAGCACGAGGTGGCCAAGGGCCGGCTGCCCAAGGGGCTACTACCGCTGCAGTCGGGCGTGGGCAACATCCCCAATGCGGTGCTCGCCAATCTTGCCGACAGCGGCTTCCGCGATCTGACCGCGTTCACCGAGGTGATCCAGGACGGCATGCTCGACCTGCTCGAATCGGGTGTGCTGCGCAGCGCCTCGTGCACGGGCTTTGCGCTGAGCCCGGAGGCCAGCCTGCGCTTCGAGGCCAACATCGGCTTCTTCCGCGAGCGCATCGTCCTGCGCACCCAGGAGATCTCCAACCACCCCGAACTCGTCCGTCGCCTGGGCTGCATCGGCATGAACGGCATGGTCGAGGTCGACATCTACGGCAACGTCAACTCGACCCACATCATGGGTAGCCGCATGCAGAACGGCATCGGCGGTTCGGGCGATTTCGCCCGCAACGGCTTTCTGTCGATCTTCATGAGTCCGAGCACGGCCAAGAACGGCACGATCTCGTCGATCGTGCCGATGGTCAGCCACGTCGACCACACCGAGCACGATGTCTCGATCGTCGTCACCGAGTACGGCCTGGCCGATTTGCGCGGGCTCTCGCCCAAGCAACGCGCGCGGGTGCTGATCGACCGCTGCGCGCATCCGGACTATCGCGACGCGCTGGAGGACTACTTCGCGCGCGCGCTGCGCGACAGTTACGGCAAGCACACCCCGCACCTGCTGCCCGAGGCGCTGTCCTGGCACCAGCGCTGGCTCGACACCGGCGACATGCGCGCCGCGCGCTGAGCCCAAGGCGTCCCGGACCGGCCGCGTCGGGCTACGGCCCCGGCTGCGCCTGCAGCCAGGCGAGCTTGCGGGCGCGCGGCTGGCGCTTGAGCTGCCATTCGGCGCGCGAAGCGCTGGCGCGATCGGCATAAGGCCGGCTGGCCAGCAGCCGCACCGGCGGGTGCGCCCGTGTGTACTTGGCGCCGCGGCCGGTCGCATGCGCTCTGAACCGCGCGTCGAGATCGGTGGTAATGCCCGCATACCAACTGCCGTCGCGGCATTCGAGCAGGTAGAGGTGCCAGGGCTGCGCGGTGGTCATGGCCGGATCATCGGCGGCGCGATGCGCGAGCGTCAATCCAGCCGGTCGAACGCGAACAACCGGGCCAGCGGATGGCGACGACGCTCGATGCCGGCGCGCAACAGGCCGGCACCGAGCATCGAATAGGTGATGCCGTTGCCGCCGTAGGCCATCGCGTAATGCACGCGCGGGCCGGTCGCCGGATGCGGGCCGAAGAACGGCAGGCCGTCTTCGGTTTCGGCGAACGTGCCGGCCCAGGCGAAGGTCGGTTGCAGATCGAGCGCCGGCCAGAGGGCCTGCACCCGCTTCATCAGCCGGTGCGCCTTCTTGTCGACGCGCGCATCGCGGCGGGCGGGCACGTCGACCGCGTCGTCCTCGCCGCCGATCAACAAGCGGCGGTCGCCAGTGGTGCGCAGGTACAGGTACGGCCGCGCCGTCTCCCAGACCAGCAACCGCGCCAGCCGCTCGGGCAAGGCGTCGTCCAAGGGATCGGTGACGAAGGCGTAACTGCTGCGGTTGCGCGCCACGCGCTTGGGCAGCCAGTGCTGACTGGCGTAACCGGCCGCGACGACGACATGACGCGCACGGACGTGGGTGCCGGCGTCGGTCGTCGCGAGCACGTCGCGGCTGCGCGCCTGCAGGTCCACGACCTGGGTGCGGTCGTAGACGCCGGCACCCCGCCGGGCCAGCCGCGCCAACAGCCGCGAGGCGAAGCGGTAGGGATCGACCTGGGCGGCCTGCGCGCTGAGCAACGCGGCCGGCGCTTCGAACCCGTAGCGCGCCTGCACCGTGGGCCCGTCGAGGTACTCAATGTTGAACCCATGCCGACGACGCGCAACATATTCGTCCCGCAGCGCCGACACGTCGCGCTGCCGGCTGGCGTAGTAGAGGCTGCCGGTACGCTCGAAGTCGACGTCGCGCACGTCGCGGGCGATGCCGGCGAGCAGGTCGATCGCCTCGCCGCAGGCGCGGTAGGCCAGCGCCGCGTCGTCCTCGCCGTAGCGCTGCGCCAGGTCCACCAGGTGGGTATCGATCTCGTACTGCAGCAGCGCGGTGCTCGCCGCGCTGCTGCCCCAGGCGACATCGCGCTGTTCGAGCACGACGACCTCGTGGCCGTGCGCCGCCAGTTCGTCGGCGATCAGCGCCCCGGTGATGCCGCCACCGATCACCAGCACGTCGCACCGCAGGTCCTGATCGAGCTTGGGGAATGCATGCATCAGGCCGTTGCGGACGGCCCAGAACGGATAGCCGCTCTTGAGATCCATGGCTGCATCATCGAGGAAGATGGCGCAGCCTATTGAGCGCCGTGTGAGCGCCGTGCGGAGACCGCTCCGCCTCACCGCCGAGGCGTCGAGGCGGCAGACCGCCTAGACTGCGCCCCCCGCTCTCCGCCGTGCCGCCCCGATGTCCGATCCCGCCCTCGCCGCCCCGCCCCGCCAGGATCCGGACGTGATCGTCCTGGGGGCGGGCGCGGCCGGGTTGATGGCGGCGATCGCGGCCGGCCAGCGCGGTCGCCGCGTGTTGGTGCTCGACCGCGCCAACAAGGTCGGCAAGAAAATCCTGATGTCGGGCGGCGGCCATTGCAACTTCACCAACACCGGCACCACGCCAGCGCAGTACCTGTCGTCGAACCCGCACTTCTGCAAGTCCGCGCTGGCGCGCTACACGCCGCAGGATGTCATCGATCTGGTCGACCGCCACGGGATCGCCTGGCACGAAAAGGAGCTCGGGCAGTTGTTCTGCGATGGGTCTTCGAAGCAGATCGTGCGCATGCTGCTCGACGAGGCGCAGGCCGTTGGTGTGCAGGTCCGCACGCATTGCGCGGTGCAGCTACCGCGCGCAGTCGAGGGCGGCTTTCGGCTCGAGACCGCGATCGGCACGCTGCACTGCGCTTCCTTGATCGTGGCGACCGGCGGGCTGTCGATCCCGAGCCTGGGCGCGAGCGGCTTCGGCTACGAGATCGCACGCGCGTTCGGGCATGCCCTGCTCCCCACGCGTGCCGGCCTGGTGCCACTGACCCTCAGCGGCAAGCACCAAGAGCGGCTCGCCGAGCTGTCGGGCGTCGCACTCGACGTCGAGGCCGGCTGCAACGGCGCCACGTTCCGCAACCGCATGCTGATCACCCATCGCGGCCTCAGCGGCCCGGCGATCCTGCAGATCTCTTCCTATTGGCAGCCCGGCGACGACCTGCGCCTGGACCTGCTGCCGGGCCGCGATGCGCTGGCGTGGCTGCAGGCGCAGCAGGCCGAGCGTCCGGCATCCGAACTGCGGACCGTGCTGGCCGACGTGATGCCGCGCCGGTTCGCGCAGCGGCTGTGCGAGGTGTGGCTGGCGAGCCGGCCGATGCGGCAGTACACACCCGCGCAATTGCACGACACCGCGGCGCTGTTGCAGGCCTGGCCGCTGGTCGCCAGCGGCACCGAGGGCTACCGCACCGCCGAGGTCACGCTCGGCGGCGTCGACACCCAGGCGGTGTCGTCGCGCACGCTCGAATCGCGGCACGCGCCGGGGCTGTACTTCGTCGGCGAGGTTCTCGACGTGACCGGCTGGCTGGGCGGCTACAACTTCCAATGGGCCTGGGCATCGGGCATGGCGGCCGGCAGCGCCGCTTGAGCGCGTCAGCGCACGATCGCGCGCACTGACGTCGCCCAGGCGGCGGTCACGCAGCCTGCGCGTCGGCCCGGCTTCGGCGGGTCCGGACCGCGTCGGCCAGCCGGTCGAGTACGTCGACCGTCGTGGCCCAGTCGATGCAGCCATCGGTGATGCTCTGGCCGTAGGTCAGCGTCCGACCGGGGGCGAGCGGCTGCTTGCCGGCGACCAGGTGACTTTCGATCATCGTCCCTATGATGCGCCGCTCGCCGGCGGCGATGCGGTCGGCGATGTCGGCGATCACCGCGGGCTGGTTGTCGGGATTCTTGCCACTGTTGGCATGGCTGGCGTCGACCATCAGCGCCGGGCGCAGACCGCTGGCGACCAGTACCTGGGCCGCGGCCTCGACGCTGGCCGCGTCGTAGTTGGGCCGAACGCCACCGCGCAGGATCACATGGCAATCCAGGTTGCCGGCGGTGGCGGCGATCGCGCAGCGGCCGTCCTTGCCCACGGCGAGGAAATGATGGGAGTGGGAGGCCGCGCCGACGGCATCGACCGCGATGCGCACGTCGCCGCCGGTGCCGTTCTTGAAGCCGACCGGGCACGACAGCCCCGACGCCATCTCGCGATGCACCTGGCTCTCGGTGGTACGGGCGCCGATCGCGCCCCACGCGACCAGGTCGGCGAGGTACTGCGGGCTGATGATGTCGAGGAACTCCACGCCGGCCGGCAAGCCCAGGGCGTTGACGTCGCGCAGCAGGCTGCGCGCGAGCCGCAGCCCGCGGTCGATGCGGAAACTGCCGTCCAGATCGGGATCGTTGATCAGCCCCTTCCAGCCGATCGTCGTACGCGGCTTCTCGAAGTACACGCGCATGACCAGCTCCAGCGCATCGCCGTGCGTGTCACGCAGCGCGCGCAGGCGATGCGCGTAGTCCATCGCCGCGACCGGGTCGTGGATCGAGCACGGGCCCACGACGACGATCAGGCGGTCGTCATGGCCGTGGAGGATGGCATGGCAGGCCGCACGGGCATCGGTGACCGTCGATGACATCGCCTCGTCGCAGGGCAGCTCGGCCAACAGCTGCATCGGAGGTGTCAGCGGCTGCAGGTCGCGGATACGCAGATCGTCGGTATGGGGGGGCATGCGGAAAGATCCTGGAAGAAAGCGGGAGAACGGGCATGAAAAAAGCCGCCAGGGTCGCTGGCGGCTTTCAGGGATGCGTGTGAACCGAGATCGTCAGGGTACGCGCAGGCCTTCCACCGCCGGGGGCGTGGGAAACCAATACCAACGATAGAAGGCGGCGACGCGGTTCATGGCGCCAGTGATAGCACGTCGAACCCGGCAATGCGACGGTTGCATCTGCGACCATCGCATCCCGGCCTCACCTGGGCAGTAGCGGCGGCCGCCCCTCGTACCAGTCGCGGGCGCCGGCGATATGCAGCGTGCGCTCGCCGCCCTGCAGCTCCACGCCCAGCCCCAGCACGCCCCAGCGCGCGTACAGATCGCCCGCAGGATGGCCGTCGTCGATCCGCAGCCTGGCCTTCAGATCGACCCGATCATTGCGCGCCTCGATGCGATCGAACACCAGTTCCTTGTCGCGCATGCGCAAGTCGCCCGTCGCATGGACCTGGCCGGCGTCGACCAGGTTGCCGATCCAGCGCGGCAGCACGCGACGCTCGGCGAACAGGCCCAGCAGCACGCTGATGTCGCGCATGTCGACCTGGCCGCGCCCGGTCACCTCAAAAGGCTCGCGCCATTGCAGCGTGCCCTGCTCGAGCGCCAGACGCGCCCACCACGGCGACGCTTTCCCACTCGACTCGCCTTCCATCCGCACGCCGTCCAGGCGCGCGGCCACCGAATCGATCGTGTAGTGGCGTCCTGTCTTCTGTGCCCGCGTCAGGCGGCTGTCGAGCGCCACGTCGCCGGTCAGCCGCGAGGGCCCGAGCGCCACCCGGACCCCGCTGCCACGCACCTGCAGGCGCCCGCTGGCCATTTCGCCGGCGTTGTCCAGGCGCAGGTCGCCACTCGCCTGTCCGCTGCCGCCCAGCAGGCGTGCGCTGTCCCCGGGCAGATAGCGGTTGAAGCTGCGCAGGTCCGGCACCTGCGCATCGTCGAACCGCAGGCGCGCCTCCAGCCGTTCGTGGAATTCGGCCAGCGGGCCGCTGGATGCAAGATCCAGGCGCAGGTCGCGCCCGCGCAGATCGACACGCTCAGGCGAGGCCTCGGACGCCAACGTGAAGCGATCCATCTCGATCGCGACTGTGGTCCGGGGCGCTTCGTCCTCGGCCGCCTCCATGCGCATCGTGGCATGCGCGGCCCCTTCGAGTCGGTTGTCGAGCACCCGGGCCCGCACGCGCGCGTCGCGCACGTCGATCCGGCTTCCGGGCCGCAGCTGCCCATGCTGCAGCGCGAGGGCAGCCTCGAGGTCGGCCCGTCCATCGAAGGACAGCCAGTCGAGGTCGTCGAGCAGCACGTCGACCCAGCGCAGGGGCACCGCCGGCCACTGCGTCTCCACGGTACCGCCCAGTGCACGCAGAGGACGCAGCCAGTCGTCCGGACCGAGCCTGCGGTCGTCGACGCGCAGGTCCGCGCGCAGCCAGGGCGTACCGGTCGAAGGTGCCGGCACCCGGGCCGCGAGCGCGATCGCATCGGGCGCGGTCCGTAGCGCGACACCCAGCGGATGGCGCAACGCCGTCCCGTCCGCGCCGCGCGAGAACACCGGCGCCGACCAGTCCAGCCGGCTGCCGGGCATCAGGACGCCGCGCTCGAGCCGTAAGTCAGCGCGCAGGTGTCCGGAGCTCGCAGCGGTCCCGATCGGCAGTGCGTCGTCGTTGCGCGCGACCAGGTCAACGCCCGGCGCCGGACCGTCGACGCGCAGACGCAGATCGACCAGCACCAGCTTCTCCACGCCCTGCGCCTGTTCCCGGATGTGGGCCGGCATCGCGATCTCGAAGTCCAGCGCGCCCTCGCGCAGCAGCGCCACGTCGCCCACGCGCAGGGTCGCGTCGGGCATGCGCAGTGTCGAATGCCCGACCGCCATCGGCCCGCCCTGCAACTGCTTCTCGAACACGAATCGGGCGTCGCCGTGCCCGGTCACGCGGGCCTGGTAGAAATCGAAGCGCAACAGGCTCGGCGTGGTGATCGCATCGAAGCGCAACGTCCAGGGCTTATGGCCCGGTCGCACAGTGGTCGGCATGTCGTGCGGCGTGCGTGCGACGTGGACCGACACATCCTGCGCGCGGATGGTGCCGAACGCGACCTCGCGCCACAGCAGCGGCAACAGCTTGATCCGGCCGTCGGCGCGCGGCGTGGCGGCGGTCCACAGATTGGTGCGGGCATGCCCGCCCATCACCACGTCGCGCGCGTGGATGTGTCCGGGATACAGACTCATCGCCCAGGACCACTGCGCGTGGTAGCGCTCGGGCTTGCGATTGACCAGGCGTTCGCCCAGCGCGCTGTTGAGCAGCACGTTGGCCGCGATCAGATACAGCAGATACAGCGCCACGAGCAGGGTCACGCCCAGGCGCACCCCTCGCCGGTGCGCGCGGAGCCAGGAGGCGATCGTGGTCGTCATGGCGACAGCATCGCCGATGGCGGGTGACGGCGCCCAACACGCGACGCCGACGGGGCGGTGGCGCCATGCCGCCACTGCCCCAGGAGGACCGGCCCAAACAAAAAGACCCCCGCTTGCGCGGGGGTCCGGGGTGTCGCGATACGACGCAGGCGCTGGATCAGAAATCCATGCCGCCCATGCCGCCCATGCCACCGCCAGGCGGCATCGCCGGCTCGTCCTTCTTCGGCAGCTCGGCGACCATGGCTTCGGTCGTGATCATCAGACCGGCGATCGACGCGGCGTTCTGCAGCGCGGTGCGGGTGACCTTGGTCGGGTCCAGGATGCCGAACTCGACCATGTCGCCGTACTCGCCATTGGCGGCGTTGTAACCGTAGTTGCCGGTCCCGCCCTTGACGTTGTTGACGATGACCGACGGCTCTTCGCCGGCGTTGGTCACGATCTCGCGCAGCGGGGCTTCCATCGCACGCAGCGCGATCGCGATGCCGTGGTTCTGGTCTTCGTTGGCACCCTTGAGATCGGAGATCGCAGCCAGCGCGCGGATCAGCGCGACGCCACCGCCGGGGACCACGCCTTCCTCGACCGCTGCGCGCGTGGCGTGCAGGGCGTCTTCGACGCGGGCCTTCTTCTCCTTCATTTCGATCTCGGTCGAGGCGCCGACCTTGATCACCGCCACGCCACCGGCCAGCTTGGCCACGCGCTCCTGCAGCTTCTCGCGGTCGTAGTCCGAGGAGGTCTCCTCGATCTGCGCCTTGATCTGCTTGATGCGCGACTCGATCGAACCGGTGTCGCCGGCGCCGTCGATGATCGTGGTGTTCTCCTTGGAGACCTGCACCTTCTTGGCGCGGCCCAGGTCGTTGATCGTCGCCTTCTCGAGCGACAGACCCACTTCCTCGGAGATCACGGTGCCGCCGGTCAGCACGGCCATGTCTTCGAGCATCGCCTTGCGACGGTCGCCGAAGCCCGGCGCCTTGACGGCCACGACCTTGACGATGCCGCGGATGGTGTTGACGACGAGCGTGGCCAGAGCCTCGCCCTCGACTTCCTCGGCGACGATCAGCAGCGGCTTGCCGGCCTTGGCCACGCCCTCGAGGACGGGCAGCAGGTCACGGACGTTGGAGATCTTCTTGTCGTGCAGCAGGATGAACGGATCGTCGAGATCGGCGGTCTGCGACTGCTGATTGTTGACGAAGTACGGCGACAGGTAGCCGCGGTCGAACTGCATGCCCTCGACGACGTCGAGCTCGTTCTCCAGGCCCGAGCCTTCCTCGACCGTGATCACGCCTTCCTTGCCGACCTTCTTCATCGCGTCGGCGATGATCGTGCCGATCGACTCGTCGGAGTTGGCCGAGATCGTACCGACCTGGGCGATCGCCTTGTCGTCGGCCGTCGGCTTGGACAGGTTCTTGAGCTCGGCGACGGCGGCCTGCACCGCCTTGTCGATGCCGCGCTTGAGGTCCATCGGGTTCATGCCGGCGGCGACGGCCTTGGAGCCCTCGCGGATGAACGCCTGGGCGAGCACGGTCGCGGTCGTGGTGCCGTCACCGGCGTTGTCGGACGTCTTGGAGGCGACCTCCTTGACCATCTGCGCGCCCATGTTCTCGAACTTGTCGGCCAGTTCGATCTCCTTGGCGACGGACACGCCGTCCTTGGTGATCGTCGGCGCGCCGAAGCTCTTTTCGAGCACGACGTTGCGGCCCTTCGGGCCGAGGGTCGCCTTGACGGCATTGGCGAGCACGTTGACGCCGCGCACCATCTTGGAGCGTGCGTCTTCGCCGAAGCGGATTTCCTTAGCAGCCATTGAAAACTCCGGAATTGAAATAGGGGATTAGGGATTTGGAAAAGCGCAGGACGCGGACGATTCGCGAGGCGCGAAAATGGGCGTTGACCGCCTCGATTCCCCACTCGCGAGGCCTGACGCCCCCGCTTTCGATCAGCCAACGATCGCGAGGATGTCGTCTTCCTTCACGATCTTGTATTCGATGCCCTCGGCCTTGTAGGCGCTGCCCGAGTACTGACCGTAGATCACGATGTCGCCGACCTTGACCTTCGGCGCGCGCACGCTGCCGTTGTCCAGGGCCTTGCCTTCGCCGACGGCGACGACTTCGCCCTTGGTGGGCTTTTCCTTGGCGTTGTCCGGGATCAGGATGCCGCCGGCAGTCTTCTCTTCGGCCTCGACGGGCTTGACCACGACGCGGTCGTACAGCGGCTTGAGATTGCTCATTCCAACCCTCTCTAAGTGATTGATTGTGAAGAAAACGGGCCCGAATTCTAGCACTCGCCCATGGGGACTGCCAGAACGCGCGGCGCACGCACCCTGGCAAGCCAGGGACGCGACGGGAGATGGGTGCGCGCTGCGGCTTTACAAGGGGCCGCGCAGAAAAATCTTGAGGCCGTTGAAACGCGAGACCCCGGCGCAGCGCCAGGGCCGGTGTGCGTTCCAGCAGTGGTTCAGCGGAAGCGCCAGGCGGCAACGAGCATCGTCTCGCCGTCGTTGGGCTGCTTGATGCTGGCGTTGGAGATGTGGCGGGCCAGCAGCGAGAATCGCTGCCAACGCCAGCCGATGGTGCTCACGAACTGCGGATTGCCCGACAGCGCATCGGTCTCGCCGATCTGCACACCAACGCCGAAGCCGGCGGTGAACCCATTGTCGCGCTCGTAGCGTGCGCCACCATGGATCACGCCGGTGTCCTCGTCGAGATCGAAACGGGTATCGCCGCGCGCTTGGATGTAGACGCCGCCCAACTCCCAGCGCAGCACACCATGGGCGGTGCGCCGCCACTCGGGCAACCACGCCAGAGTGACGACCGCGGTAGTCTCATTCTCGCGCGTGGCCGAGGCGCCGACGCCGACATCGATGGGGGAAGCCGCCTGAGCGGCAAGCGGCGCGGCCAGCGCGAGACCGGCAGCGAGAACGAAAGACGAGCGAAGGCGCATGGTGGACCGCCGAGACAGCGTAGGGGGGGAGGAAAATTAAGTATACCGGCGAGTTCACTAATCGTGATCCGCGTGGACTGCCCACCAGCGGGATAGACCATCCCTGACTGGCCAACGCAGCGTCGCGCCGGCGTCGTGCATACCGCGTGCACGATGGACACCGAACCGATACCTTGGCCGGATGCCTGTGCTGACTTGCCTCAACAGCTGCCCGGACGAGGCCACGGCCCAGCGCATCGCACGCGCGCTCGTCGATGCCCGGCTCGCCGCCTGCGTCAGTTTGGTCCCGGGCGTGACCTCGATCTACCGCTGGCAGGGCCGAGTCCAGACCGATGCCGAGGTCCTGCTGGTGATCAAGACCACCGCAGACCGACTCGAGGCGCTGACCGAACGGCTGCGGGCGCTGCATCCTTATGACGTCCCCGAGCTCGTCGCGCTGCCGGTCGCCGGCGGACTGGCCGATTACCTGCACTGGGTCGAGGCCGAGACCGCACCGATCGAGGCCGGCGACGCGGACTGAACCTGGCGTTGGGCATCGCGCGGGGCGGCCTGCGATACTGCCGCGATGCGTACGTTCTTCCCCGCCTCGTTCCTATCCCAGGCTGCGCCCCTCCGCCGCCAGGCGTCCCGCACCTGGCATGGCCTGCTCGCGGCTGCGCTACTGGGCACGATGTCGCCCGCCGCTGCCGTCGACTTCGACGATGTGCTGCCGGTCGATGACGCGCTGGCGCTCTCGGCCACGGCGGTCGCCCACGACCGGATCGAGATCCGCTGGAAGATCGCCGACGGCTACTACCTGTATCGACACCGCACCGCGGCCCAGGTGCCCGACGGCAGCTTCGGTGCCGGCACGCTGGCGCTGCCCGATGGCCACCGCCACATCGACGAATTCTTCGGCGAAGTCGAAACCTACCGCGATCGGCTGATCGCGACCCTGGACGGACACCCGGCCGCCGGCACACGCCGCGTCGCACTGCAGGTCAAGTACCAGGGCTGCGCCGACGCCGGCATCTGCTACCCCCCGCAGACCCGTACCCTCCAAGTCGCCCTCCCCCAACCAACACCCGGGTCAGCGTCGGTTTTCTCGCGAACTGATGCGACGGCGCCTGCTGCAAAAAGCGACACTGACCCCGGTTTTGCGGCGCTGGGGCGGGCGCTGTCGGGGACGGGCGATGCGCTGCCCGCCGAACGCGCGTTCGCCTTCGAGGCGATTGCGCAGGATGGCGACACCATTCTGATGCGCTTCACCCCGGCGCCGGGCTACTACCTCTATCAGGACCGCAATCGCTTCACGATCGAGGGGGCGTCGGGTCTGCGCGCCGGCCAGCCACGCTGGCCCACCGGCAAGGCGCATCACGACGATCATTTCGGCGCGGTGACCGTGTACTTCGACCAGGTCGACGTGCCGCTGCCGGTGCTGCGCCGTCGACCCGATGCCGCCGACGTCGAGGTGGTGGCGACCTTCCAGGGCTGCCAGACCGATGGCATCTGCTACCCGCCGATGACCCGTCGCGTCCCGGTGGCGCTGCCTGCGGGCACGACGACGGCCGCTGCGGCCACGCCGGCTGCAGCCCCCCCGGTCGCCGATGCCGGCTCGACGGACGCCGCCGAGACGAGCCAGGTGCCTGCCGCCATCGCCCCGGCCGCACCGTCCTCGTCCGAAGATGCCCCTGACGCCGCGACCGGCAGCGATGCGGTCGCCGACAACGCCGCACGCACCCGCCCCCCCGCCGCGCCCCGCACCGGCCTGCTGGCGGCGCTCGCGCTGGCGCTGCTCGGCGGCCTGGTGCTCAACCTGATGCCCTGCGTGCTGCCGATCCTGTCGTTGAAGGTGCTGGGCCTGGCGCAGAGCGGCGGCAGTCGCGCGCGGGCCCGGGCACATGCGCTGTGGTACACGGCCGGCGTCCTGGTCGCATTCGCGGCGGTCGGCCTGCTGGTGCTGGCGTTGCGCGCGGCAGGTCAGGCGCTGGGCTGGGGCTTCCAGTTGCAGCAACCCTGGTTCGTGGCTGCGCTGGTGTATCTGATGTTCGCGGTCGGGTTGAGCCTGTCGGGGGTGTTCACACTCGGGGGCCGGGTCGGCAATCTCGGCCAGGCGCTGGCCGCGCGCACCGGGCCCAGCGGCGACTTCTTTACCGGCGTCCTGGCCTGCGTGGTCGCCAGTCCGTGCATCGCCCCGTTCATGGGCGGGGCACTGGCCTACGCGTTCGCCGCGCCCGCGACACTCGCGCTGGCGGTGTTCCTGATGCTGGGCCTGGGCCTGGCGCTGCCGTTCCTGTTAATCGGGCTGGTGCCGGCGCTCGCCGATCGCCTGCCCAAGCCAGGCGCGTGGATGGAAACGTTCAAGCAGGCGCTGGCGTTCCCGATGTATCTGACCGTGCTGTGGCTGCTGTGGGTGTTCGGACGGCAGTCGGGCGTGAACGCGATGACGCTGCTGCTCGCCGGTCTGGTGCTGTTCGCGCTCGCGCTGTGGTGGTTCGAACGGCGTCGCTGGACCGGCGGTGCGGTCTCGCGCGGGCTGGCGCTGGGCCTGCTGCTGGTGTCGCTGCTGCCGGCCGCCTACGCGGTGCGCTATGCACCGTCGGACACGCCCCGCGCAGTGGCCACCGACACGGACGATGAGGTCGCGTACTCGGCGCAACGCCTGCAGGCACTGCGCGAGGCCGGGACGCCGGTGTTCGTCAACATGACCGCCGACTGGTGCGTGACCTGCAAGGCCAACGAACGCCGCGTGCTGTCCCAGCCAGCGTTCCTCGAGGCCCTGACCCGGTCCGGGGCGACCTACATGGTCGGCGACTGGACCAACGTCGACCCGCAGATCGGCGCGTTCCTCGAGGCGCACGGCGCCGTCGGCGTCCCGTTGTACGTGGTCTACCCGCGCGGCGGCGGCGATGGCGAGGTGCTGCCGGCGCTGCTGAGCGAGGCGGTGGTGACGAGCGCGCTCGAACGCGCGGGCGCCGCACAGTGACGCGGCGTGGCGGCACGCTGGCGATCATCGCGGTCGCCATCGTGGCCGGCGGACTGGGCGTGCTCGCCAGCCTGTTCGTGTCCGGCCCCGGCCCGCTGCTCGGCACCGAGGCCGGCCAGCGTCTGTACAACGATGCGCTGCTCGCCGCCGCCGAGCCGCCACCCGCCGGCGTGACCGTGGCCCGGCGCGGCGAGCCGGTGCCCGGCTTCGAGATCGCGCTGCTCGACGGCAGCCGGCTGCAACTGCCCGACGCCTATGACGGGCGCCCGCTGCTGGTGAACCTGTGGGCCAGTTGGTGCGGCCCCTGCATCGAGGAGATGCCCGAACTCGACCGCTTCGCCCGCCAACAGGGCCCAGACGGCGTGCAAGTGCTCGGCATCGCGCTCGACGATGCCGACGCCGTACAGGCGTTCCTGACGCGCATCCCGGTCGCCTACCCGATCGCGATCGACGCTCCGGGGCCAGCCGATGCCGGCGTGCGTCTGGGCAATCCGCGCGGGGTGCTGCCCTACACCGTGCTGATCGACGCCGACGGGCGGGTGCGCAAACAGCGGATCGGCCCGTTCGCGCACGGGGAAACCGAGGACTGGGCCACCCGCTGAGCGGCGAAATCAAACGGCCGTTTAAAATCGCCGAACGTCTGCGAACTGGACAGCAATGGAGACATCACGCAGACTTCGCGCACTTCCCGCACCCGGTGCCCGATGGCGTCGATCCTCGTCCTGCATGGCCCCAACCTCAACCTGCTCGGCACGCGCGAGCCGGAGGTCTACGGCCATGCGACGCTCGCCGACATCGACGCGATGCTGCGCGAGCGCGCGACCGCCGCCGGTCACACGATCGACAGCCTGCAGTCGAATGCCGAGCATGTGCTCGTCGACCGGGTCCAGGCGGCGCGCAGCGACGGCACCGCGATGATCCTGCTCAACCCTGCGGCATTCACCCACACGTCGGTCGCGCTGCGCGACGCCCTGGCCGCGGTCGCGATCCCGTTCATCGAGATCCACCTGTCGAATCCGCATCGCCGCGAACCATTCCGGCACACCAGCTACTTCAGCGATCTGGCCACCGGCGTGGTCTGCGGCTTCGGCGCCGACAGTTACCGCTATGCCCTCGATGCCGCGCTGCGCAGGCTGGAGCCTGCCGCATGACGCACCATGGCGCCGCACCTGCCGTGCTGCTGGCGTGCATCGCGGCCGCCTGGCCGCTGTCGGCATCGGCCGACACGCTGACCGACGCCGATTGCGCCGAGCCGATGTCGACCGACAGTGCCGCATTGCGCATGTCTGCCGAGTCCGTACGCCTGGATACGGCGCTCGAGGCCGCCCAGGCCGCCACTGTCGCGGCGATGGCGGCCCCCGCCGGTTGCGACGGCGCCTGCGACGCCGCGGCCGCCGCGCTCCAGGACGCACACAGCGCCTGGCAGCGCTTCCGCGGCCGGGATGGCGACGCCGTCTACGCCCTCGCCATCGGCGGCAGCTCTCGCAACGACGCCCGCCTGACGTGCCTGATCGACCCCACCCGTCTTCGCATCGGGCAGTTGCAGCAGCTTCGCGCGCTGTAAGCCTGCCCGCCATTCCGCCGACAACCACGAGGCCCGCATGGATCTCCGCAAAATCAAGAAGCTCATCGACCTGCTCGAAGAGTCCAACCTGACCGAGATCGAGATCAAGGAAGGCGAGGAATCGGTCCGCCTGTCGCGCACCTCGGCTGCGGCCGCGCCGGTGGCCTATGCCCCGGCCCCGGCGGCCCCCGCTCCGCGCGCGCCCGAGCCTGTCATGCCGATGAGCTCCCCGGTCGATGCCGCCACCGGCGGCACGCCCAAGGCCGGCGACGACCTGCCGCCCGGCCAGGTCACCAAATCGCCGATGGTCGGCACCTTCTACGCCTCGCCCGCGCCCGACAAGCCGGCATTCGTGTCGGTCGGCCAGCAGGTCAAGGCTGGCGACACGCTGGGCATCATCGAGGCGATGAAGATGTTCAACCCGATCGAGGCCGAAACCTCCGGCACGGTCGTCGCGATCCTGTGCGAAAGCGGCCAGCCGGTCGAGTTCGATCAGCCGTTGTTCGTGATCGGCTGAGGCCGCCCCGATGCTTGAAAAAGTCGTCATCGCCAACCGGGGCGAGATCGCGCTGCGCATCCTGCGCGCGTGCCACACGCTCGGCATCCGTACGGTCGCGGTGCATTCCACCGTCGATCGCAACCTCAAGCACGTGGCGATGGCCGACGAGTCGGTCTGCATCGGCCCGCCGCCGTCCAACCGCAGCTATCTCGACATGCCGGCGATCATTGCCGCCGCCGAGGTCACTGACGCCCAGGCCATCCACCCTGGTTACGGCTTCCTCAGCGAAAACGCCGATTTCGCCGAACGCGTCGAGCAGTCGGGCTTCGTGTTCATCGGCCCGAAGGCCGAGACCATCCGATTGATGGGCGACAAGGTCGAGGCGATCCGCGCGATGAAGGAGGCCGGCGTGCCCTGCGTGCCGGGCTCGGGCGGCCCGCTCGGCGACGACCCGGCGACCAACGTCAAGATCGCGCGCGAGATCGGCTACCCGGTCATCGTCAAGGCGGCCGGCGGCGGCGGCGGGCGCGGCATGCGCGTGGTCCACACCGAAGCGGCACTGGTCAACGCCATCGCCACGACCAAGCAGGAAGCCAAGGCCGCGTTCGGCAACGACATGGTCTACATGGAGAAGTTCCTGGAGAACCCGCGCCACGTGGAGATCCAGGTGCTGGCCGACGGCCAGGGCGGCGCGATCCATCTGGGCGAGCGCGATTGCTCGATGCAGCGCCGGCACCAGAAGGTCGTCGAGGAGGCGCCGGCGCCGGGCATCACGCCCGAGGCGCGTGCGCAGATCGGCAAGGTCTGCGTGGATGCGTGCATCCGCATCGGCTATCGCGGCGCGGGCACGTTCGAGTTCCTCTACGAGAACGGCCGTTTCTACTTCATCGAGATGAACACCCGCATCCAGGTGGAGCACCCGGTGACCGAGATGGTGACCGGCATCGACCTGGTGCGCGAGCAGCTGATGATCGCCTCGGGCCACAAGCTGTCGATCCGCCAGGAGGACGTGGTGCTCACCGGCCACGCCATCGAATGCCGCATCAACGCCGAGGACCCGGAGACCTTCCTGCCCTCGCCCGGCACGATCCTGCACTTCCACGCCCCCGGCGGCCCGGGCGTGCGCGTCGACACGCATGTCTACGAAGGCTATGCGGTGCCGCCGAACTACGACTCGATGATCGGCAAGCTGATCGTGCACGGCGCCGACCGCGAGCAGGCGATCTGCCGGATGCGCGTGGCGCTGTCGGAGATGGTCGTGGACGGTATCAAGACCAACATCCCGCTACAGCAGCGGATCATGCGCGATCAGGGCTTCCACGCGGGTGGCCAGAACATCCATTACCTGGAAAAGCGCCTGGCCGAGCGCAAGAACAAGACGCTGGCCATCGGCTGAGGTCGCCACCGGCGCGCGCAGGCCGCGCGCCGGTGGTCGTCAGGGCTCGCGGTCGGGAAACGCGCGCCGCAAGGAGGCATCGAGCCGGATCGGTCGGGCCCAGCGGTCATAGCTCGCCACCAGGCCGCGCTTGACCCGCACGACCGGCTCGCCGCCCGGCGGCACATCGAGGCGCTCGAGCACGCTGACCCAACCGCCGCTGCGATCGCGCCGCCAGTGCGCGGCGATTTCCCGGCAGGACCGCCCCAACGCCCGACCCACGGCACAGGCGAAGTAGACATCGCCGGCGCGCATGCCCGCCTCGTCGAGCAGTTGTTCGACCAGCGCCCGCGGCGCGACCTGGTAACGCGCGACCTCGTCGACGAACGCGTCCCGATAGCGCGCCGCATACAGATCGACATCCGCCAGCCAGGTGTCGAGCCAGGCGTCGCCGGTCCCAAGATCGGGCACCGCGTCTTCGACAGCGTCTGCAGAGTCGGCGGCCGCTGCAGCATCCTGGGCCGATGCCGGACACGCGACACAGGCCAGCAGCAGGAACGACAGGCACACAGCAGCGGATGGCAGGCGCACGGGCGGTTACTCGAGGCGGGATCAGGTCGGATCGTGTCGCGGCTTCGACGCCGCCGCGACGCGCGAGAGCCGACGATAGCCCAACACCGCAAGCGAGGACACCCGCAGATGGAGCCGCATCGAGCCACCACGCGCACGCCGCGCATGCTGCGCTGGGGCATCGTGGCCTGCGTCGTGGCACTGGGCCTGGGCGCCTACTGGATCGCACTCGATCACGTGGCCACGCGCGTCGGCCAGGACGCCGAGAACAGCCTGCGCAACGTACCGCGCAACGACGACACGCGGCACCGCGCCGATTGATCGCAGCCTGCGGCGACGCCATCGGCCTTGCCGCGTACGACCACGAGGCGAGCCCCGAAACGCGGATCGCCGCCCGAAGGCGGCGATCGCTGGACTCACGCCCGGTTGGGCTGATGCTCGATCACGCCCTCAGCGCCAGCCGCCCCGACGCCCCCGATCCTGGCGCGGATCGTAGTAGTACGTGGTGCAGCGGCCACGGCGGTCGCATTCGGTCCGGCCACGCGCGCGCTCATGGTGGCGGTGGCGCTCGGCGGCATAGCGCGGCGGACCATGGTGGTGGCGGCCGTAGCTGCGCGGCGCGGTACGGTAGTACACCGGCCGGCCGTAGCGATCGTAGGACACGCGCAGGCGATCGTCGTCGCGATAGCGTCCGCGCCTGTCGTAGGCCGTATCGCCCCGCATGACGACATCGGCAATGTCCACGATCACCTGCACGAGGTCGTCGTTCGCGCGAGCCTGCGTCGGCACTGCCAGCGTAGCGGCCAAGCCGGTGGCCAACGCGGCCGGCCACATCCAGCGAGTCAGGGTGTTGGATGGCATCGGTCTCTCCTCACGACGCGGCCGCCACCGCGGCGGCCTGTGCCCCCAACATGCCGTGTTCGAAATGAATCGTCGTGCAATATTTCGCGCGCTGCGCCGATGCCGCCATGCCGCGTAAACAACGCATTCAAATTGGAAACGGTTACGCCCGTTCGGCGCGTGTGTCAGGCGCTCAACGCAATGCGATCGCCTGCGCCGCCAGGTCGACCACTGCCTCGGGCAGACGATCCGGCGTGGCGACCTCGCGCATGCGCTCGCGGCCTTCGACGATGTCGGCCAGGGTCTCGTGTGCCCAGGTCGTGCGGTAGGGCATGTAGACGCCCCAGCCGCCGAGGGCGAGGACCGGCGCGATGTCCGAGCGCAGCGAGTTGCCCACCATCAGGAAGGCCCGCGCATCGATATCGAACTCGGCCAGCACGCGCGCATAGGTCGCGGCATCCTTCTCGCTGACGATCTCGATGCGACCAAACAGGTCCGACAGGCCCGAGTCGCGTACCTTGGCTTCCTGGTGGAACAGGTCGCCCTTGGTGATCAGCACCACGTCGAAGCGCTCGGCCACGGCCGCCACCGCGTCGCGGATGCCGGGCAGCAGTTCGACCGGGTGCCGCAGCAGCGCCTTGGCCATTTCGACGATGCGATGGAGATCGGCCGCGGCGATCCGTCCGCCGGTGATCTGGGTCGCCGATTCGATCATCGACAGCGCCATGCCTTTCACGCCGTAGCCGAACACCGCGATGTTGGCGGTCTCGACCGCGTACAGCGCGTCGGCGACACGGCCGTCGGCCAGATCCACATAGCGCCCGACGATCCGCTCGAACTCCAGTTGCGCCTCGTCGAAATAGTCCTGGCTGCGCCAGAGCGTGTCGTCGGCATCGAAGCCGACCAGTCGGATGCCATGGGTCATCGGCGCATTATGCCGGCAGCCATCGCCCCTCGTCGCGGACATCGACGCGCAGGATCGTTTCACGACAGCATGGCGAGACGATCCGCATTCGCCCAGCGCGGCGCACTGCGCCTGGGAATGTGCCATGCGTGAACCCGCTCTGCTCTAAAAACCGGGGTGCGAGTTGTAAATAGACAAGCGAAAATTCACATTTTCACCCGGTTTTTTTTTATCGACTCCC
>NZ_JBDJMI010000038.1:0-16895 GCF_039673825.1 Luteimonas sp. TWI662
CGTCTCAACCATCAGCACGCGCCGCTCGTCTCCCTCCCCCGCATTGCGGGGGAGGGCTGGGGTGGGGGCGCTGTTCGCGAAATGCCCGAGCCCCCACCCGATGCCTGCGGCATCGACCTCCCCCGCGAAGCGGAGGAGGTAGCCGCCATCGTCTCAACCATCAGCACGCGCCGCTTGTCTCCCTCCCCCGCATCGCGGGGAGGGCTGGGAAGGGGGGCGCTGTTCGCAAAATGCCCGAGCCCCCTACCCGATGCCCGTGGCATCGACCTCCCCGCGAAGCGGAGGAGGTAACCGCTATCACGATCGCCCCGCGATGCAATGCGCATCGCCGCCCGCTCGCAGCGCGCGCGCATAATCGGAGCGTCCTGCGATCGAGTTTCCGGAGTCCGACCATGCGCATCCATCCCCTCGCCCTGACGCTGTCGCTGCTGCTGCCCGTCGCTGCCTGCACCGACGCGGCGACGCCCGCAGCGGCCGACACCGCCGCCGCGCGGCCCGCCGAGACAGGTGCGACGCCGGTCGCGCAGGCGGCTGACACCCAGGTCCTGCCGCGTATGCGTGTGCACAAGACCGCCACCTGCGGCTGCTGCGGCAAGTGGGTCGAGCACATGCAGCGCGACGGCTTCGAAGTCGAGACCCTCGATGTCGAGAACCTTGCCGCGGTCAAGACCCGCCTGGGCGTGCCCGACGCAATGGCGTCCTGCCACACCGCCGAGATCGATGGCTACTTCATCGAGGGCCACGTGCCCGCCGCCGACGTGCGCCGGCTGCTGGCCGAGCGCCCCGATGCGCGCGGCATCGCGGTGCCGGGCATGCCGATGGGCTCGCCCGGCATGGAAATGCCCGATGGGCGCAGTCAGGCCTACACCGTCGAACTGGTCGCCGCCGACGGTACGCACCGCCCGTTCGCCGAGCATCCGGCCCGGTAGGACGGCCGGCGCGAAGCCTCGCGGACCTGAATCGCCTGCCCGGAAGGCACCCCATTCACGCGACTGCGCCGCATAATCATCGGCCGCACGCTGCCTGCGCGCGGCCTGTTTTCGTTGCCCGGAGTCCTGCATGCGCGTTCGTTCCCTGACGCTGGCCCTGTCGTTGCTGCTGTCGCCCGCGGCGTTTGCGCAACAGACCGCGCCGCCCCCCGCGGATGCGACCCCGGCACCGGCCCAGGACACGCCCGCCGAGCAGACCCCGCCGCACGGCGAGGCGCAGGACGCGCCCCCGGCACCGGACGACGACGCCCCCGACGACGCCCAGGCGGCCCGCGAGGTCGCCGCCAGCGACGACCCGGACGCGATCGAACACGCCTCCAACCGCGTACCGCTCGAAGAGATCCGCCGCTATGTCGGCGTCTTCAACGCCGTGCGCCAGGCGTACGTCGAGCCGGTCGAGGATCGCAAGCTGATGGCCTCGGCCATTCGCGGCCTGCTGCTCGACCTCGACCCGCACAGCGTCTACATGGAAAAGGATGCCGCCGAGGCCTTCGACGAAGGCACCAGCGGGGCCTACGAAGGCATCGGCGTGGAGGTCATGTACCTGCCCGACGGCAGCATGCGCGTGATCGCGCCGATCGACGGCACACCGGCCGAGAAGGCCGGCATCCGCGCCGGCGACGTCATCGTCAGCGTCGATGGCCGGGCACTCACACCGACCGACAACGAAGGCCATGGCCCGCTGCGCGGCGCATCGGGCACCGCGGTGGTGCTGGGTGTCCTGCGCGATGGCGAGCGCACGCCGCTGGAGATCCGCGTCCAGCGCGAGACCATCCGCGTGGTCAGTGTCCGCGGCCGCCTGCTCGAGCCGGGCTATGGCTATGTGCGGGTGAGCCAGTTCCAGGTCGATACCGCGGCCACCTTCAGCCGTACCGTCGGCGACCTCGCCAGTCAGAGCGGCGGTCGCCTGCGCGGCCTGGTCATCGACCTGCGCAGCAACCCCGGCGGCCTGCTGACCTCGGCGGTGCAGATCGCCGACGACCTGCTCGAAAGCGGCGACATCGTCAGCACCCGCGGCCGCATCCCGATCAGCGACGCGCAGTTCAGCGCCACACCCGGCGACATCCTCGATGGCGCGCCGGTCGTCGTGCTCGTCGATGTCGGTTCTGCCAGCGCCTCGGAAGTGCTGGCCGGCGCACTACGCGACAACGGCCGCGCCCGCGTCGTCGGCAGCCGTACGTTCGGCAAGGGCTCGGTGCAGACCGTGCTGCCGCTCGACAACGGTGACTCGGTCAAGCTCACCACCGCGCGCTACTTCACTCCCAGCGGCCGCTCGATCCAGGCCCGCGGCATCGACCCGGATGTCGTGCTGCGCCCCGAGAAGGCCGACACCGAGGGCGACGCTCCCCGCGCCGCCAGCGCCTACACCGAAGCCACGTTGCCGGGCCATCTGCGCGGCGACGAGGAAGACGGCAGCACCGGCGGCGACGCCCTGCCGGGCGATGCCCCGATCGCTGCAGCGCTGGCCGAGCTCAAGAAGCCGTGGACCCCCACGCTCCCGACGCCCGAGCCCCCGGCGGCGAGACCGGCTGCGAACTGACAGCGTCGGTCGGGGCCGGCGGCGGCCACGCAGGCCGCGCCGACCTCCGTCGTGCCCGGACCGTTCTGGCCTGGGCGCGCGATGCGCAGTCCACACGGTGACCGCTCCAGCGCTGCTACCCGGCCGCCGAGGGCGTTGGGGCGACATCCGCCCGGACGCGGACGTGGTCGACGAACGGCGGAGCGCCACTGCGCCCGCGCTCCCGAAGTCTCCGGCGTTCACCCTGCGTCGCTACGCAGAGACGCATGCCTCCCAGAGAAAGGCTGCGCGGGGCCAAGCCTTGCGCAGACCTCAGCGGTGCCGAAGACGATTCAACCCGCTGGATCGACACCATCGACGATGGTGATATGCGCGATGCAGGCCCCGTCGCGTTTCGACTTCGCAAGCTGGTACTCCGGCGAGCGATAACACGCAGTCGCCGTCTCCAGGTCCGGGAACTCGATGACCACATGACGGCCGAAGCCGCCGCCTTCCAGCGACTCGCTGCGACCACCACGCGCCAGGAACTTCGCGCCGTACTTCCGGAAGGCGGCCGGCGCCAGGGCGGTGTACCCGCTGTAGGCGGTCGCATCCAGCACTTCGACGTGTGCGATCCAGTAAGCGGGCATGTCAGGCCTGCGCGTCGCTGGCGAGGATGCGGCGCGCGATGGTCGCCACTTCACTGATGTGTTCTGCGACACGCGTCTTCGCCAGCACGGGATCCCTGTCGATGCAGATCGCATCGCAGATGGCATCGATCCGAGACTGCCCGCTGCGCTCGCGGCGGTTGTCGCGCAGGGTCATCGCACGCAGGCGGCTGATCCGGCCGTTGAGTCGCCGCACGATATCCCAGGCAATGCCCTGGTTGGCGGCGACGAAGATGGTCTCGTAGAGGTGCGAGGAGGTGCGCAGAATCTGGGCCATGTCCCGGGCCGCGGTGGCCGTCTGCAGGGCGTGCTGCGCGCCGCGGATGCGCGCGACGATGTCGTCGGTCAGGGCCCCGGTACAGGCCGCGACCGCGCTTTGCTCCAGCAGCAGCCGGATCTCGTAGATCTGGTGCGCGGTGGACCAGTCCAGCCGCGCGACGATCGGGCCTTTGTTGGCCAGGACGTCCACGAGCCCTTCGGCCTGCAGATGCCGGATCACCTCGCGCACCACGCTTCGGCTGACGCCGAGCTGTTCGCAGAGCGTGCGTTCGACCAGCCTGGCGCCGGCGGCGAAGTGTCCGGTAATGATCGCGTCCCGCAGCCGTTCCAGGCATTTCTCGCGCAGGGTGATGGGCGCGTGGTCGATTTTGAGGTCCATTCGGATGTCCTGGCGTGAGGGGGCGAAGGGGCGCCGAGGTGCGAGACGCGCATACAGGCGGTCGGTATACCGCATCCCAAAGGCCATTGCTGCACGCGTGCGAGCCGCCGGGCCGCAACTGCCCGACACCGCTGCGGCGCGCCGTTCCACCTGAATGGGAAGGGTGACCTTCGACAGGGTTGCCACCCCGTCTTCTTGGTATACCATCATACCGTACACCTAAATGAGCATCCGCTCCGCCAGAGGTCACGCCGTGAAACTGATCCGCAAATCCGTGCTCCATGTCGAAACCGTGTTCGTGGACGGCGAGGCCGACGCGCCCAAGCCCCTGAAGATGGTCGGCGTGGCAGCGGTCATCAAGAACCCGTGGCATGGCCGTGGCTACGTCGCCGACCTGTCTCCGGAAATCCGCGAGCTTGGCCCGCAACTGAGCCAGCATCTGACCGACCTGATCCTGGGCGAGGTCGGTTCCGGCGAGGCCGTCGAGGCGTTCGGCAAGAGTGCGGTGGTCGGACTGGACGGCGAACTCGAACACGCCTCGGCGCTGATCCATACCCTGCATTTCGGCAACATCTTCCGCGCTGCGGTGGGGGCGAAGTCCTACCTGGCGTTCACCAATACCCGCGGTCCGGCGAATGCGCCGATCTCGATCCCGATGATGGACAAGAACGACGAAGGCCGTCGTTCGCACTACCTGACCCTGCAGTTCTCGATCCCGGATGCGCCGGCCGCCGACGAGCTTGTGGTCGTGCTCGGTGCGTCCACCGGTGGGCGCCCCCATCACCGCATCGGCGATCGCTACACGGATCTGGAAGCGCTGGGTCATGACGTCAAGAACCCTGCCGCTGTCTGACGGCCACCACGTCCACATGCTGGCGCAGGGCCGCGGCGAACCGCTGGTGTTGATCCACGGCGTGGGCATGCAGGCTGCCGCATGGGGACCGCAGGTCGCGCACTTCGCCGACCGCTACCGGGTGATCGCGGTCGACATGCCCGGTCATGGCGGCAGCGCCCGCCTGGGCGGCACCCCGGGTCTGGCGGACTACGTGCGCTGGATGATCGAAGTGATCGAGACGCTGGACGTGGGGCCGGTCAACCTGGCGGGCCACTCGATGGGCGCGCTCATCGCCGGCGGTGTGGCGATCGAGCGCCCGGCGCTGGTACGCCGTCTGGCGGTGGTCAACGGCGTGCACCGGCGCAGCGATGCCGCGCGCGCTGCGGTCGTGGCGCGCGCCGAGCAGCTGCGCGACGGACATCTGGATATCGACACACCGCTGCAGCGCTGGTTCGACGTGCCCGACGCGCCGCCCGCGCTGGTCGAAACAGTGCGCGGGTGGCTGGAACAGGTCGATCTCCAAGGCTATGCCGATGCCTACCGCGCATTCGCGCGTGGCGACCTGCTCTATGCCGACCGCTGGTGCGAGGTGCAGTGCCCGACGCTGGCGCTGACCGGCGCCGACGACCTCAACTCCACCGGTGCGATGGCCCAACGCATGGCAGGCCTCGCAGCGCGCGGCCATGCCGTGATCCTCGAAGGCCAGCGCCATATGGTCAATCTCACTGCGCCCGACCTCGTCAACCGCGCGATGTCGGACTGGCTGGCCGCGCCGCCCTGAGCGCGACATCCGTCAAGAACCTGGGAGGGAACAAGATGGACTGCACCACCAAGGAACTCCGCGACGCGTTCGGCGCGTTCATGACCGGCGTCACCGTCGTCACCACAACCAATACGGCAGGCACACCGCTCGGCTTCACTGCCAACTCGTTCGCCTCGGTGTCGCTGGACCCACCGCTTCTGCTGGTCAGCATCGCCAACAGCTCCGGCAACTACGACGCTTTCGCCAACGGCGGACACTTTGCGATCAACGTGCTTGCCGAAGGACAGAAGCAGGTCTCCAGCACCTTCGCCAGCCGCGTCGATGACCGCTTCGGCAGCGTCCAATGGCGCATGAGCGAACACGGCAACCCGCTGCTTGACGGCGTTGGCGCCTGGTTTGACTGCACGACGCACTCGGTCGTGCCGGCTGGCGATCACGCCATTCTGATCGGCCGCATCGAGGCCTTCGCATCGAGCGGCCAGGCCGGCCTGGGCTACTACCGCGGCGGCTACTTCACCCCGGCAAAGATGGCGGCCGAGGTGATCGGCGGCGCAAGTGTGGTCATCCACGCCGTCATCGCCCATGAGAACCGTGTGCTGCTGGCGCGTAATGCCGACGGGCAATGGGCACTGCCGTGCGTCGACGCGGCAGACCGCGGCGCGGACGAGGCGCTTCACGCCCTGTTCGAACGCTACCAACCCGGGGCATCGGCGAACTTCGTCTATTCGGTCTATCGCAACACCGAAAGCCGGCAGCAGTTCGTCGCCTTCCTGTGCAGCACACCGGACGCATCGCCGCGCGAAGGCCGCTACATCGCGCTGTCCGACGTGGCTGCGCTCGACATCGCCGACCCTGCGGTGAAAAGCATGCTCGAGCGCTACTGCAGGGAAAGTCGCCTCAAGAACTACGGCGTCTACTACGGCAACCACCACAACGGCGTCGTGCGCGATGCCCAAGGCCAGGAGATCTGACATGCGCTTTTCGTTGTTCATCCATATGGAGCGCGTCTCCGACCAGCAGACGCAGAAGCAGTTGTACGACGAGATGATCGAGCTGTGCCGGATTGCGGACGAGGGCGGCATGCACGCCATCTGGACCGGTGAACACCACGGCATGAACTTCACCATCGCGCCGAACCCGTTCTTGAATCTTGTCGACCTCGCACGCCGCACCAAGCACGTGCGCCTGGGCACCGGCACGGTGGTCGCGCCGTTCTGGCATCCGATCAAGCTCGCCGGCGAAGCGGCGATGACCGACATCATCAGTGATGGTCGCCTGGAGCTGGGCATCGCTCGAGGCGCGTACGCGTTCGAGTACGAGCGTCTGCATCCAGGTCTCGACGCCTGGGGCGCCGGCGGTCGCCTACGCGAGCTGATTCCCGCGATCAAGGCACTGTGGGAAGGCGACTACGCCCACGATGGCGAGTACTGGACGTTTCCCAAGACCACCTCGGCGCCGCAGCCGCTGCAACAGCCGCATCCGCCGATCTGGGTGGCCGCGCGCGATCCCAACAGCCACGAGTTCGCGGTCGCCAACGGTTGCAACGTGCAGGTCACACCGCTGCATTTCGGCGACGAGGAAGTCGAGAAGCTGATGGGCCACTTCAATGCGGCCTGCGAGAAGTTCGGCGACGTGCCGCGCCCGCAGATCATGCTGCTGCGCCACACCTATGTGGCCGAGGGCGAAGCAGATGCGCAACAAGCAGCCGACGAGATCAACGTCTTCTACAACTACTTCGGGGCGTGGTTCAAGAACGAGCGCGAAATCACCCAGGGCCTGATTGCGCCGCTGAGCGAGGAGGAGATCGCCGCCCATCCGATGTACTCGCCCGAGGCGATGCGCAAGAACAACGTCATCGGTCCGCCCGAGGAAGTGATCGCCCGTCTGAAGACCTACCAGGCCATGGGGTACGACGAGTACGCGTTCTGGATCGATACCGGCATGAGCTTCGAGCGCAAGAAGGCGTCGCTCGAGCGCATGATTCGCGACGTGATGCCGGCGTTCCGGTGAGGGATGGCCATGACTGCCCCGTTCGCCCTGTACATCGACGGCCGCTTTGAGCCCGGCGCCGCGACATTCGACAGCCTCGACCCGGCGACGGGCCGGGCCTGGGCACAGATGCCCGAGGCGCGCACCGATGAAGTCGAGCGCGCCGTGGCCGCGGCAGACCGCGCCCTGCAGGACCCTGCCTGGGCCGGATTGACCGCATCGCAGCGCGGACGTCTGCTGCATCGTCTGGCCGACCTGCTCGAGCAAGCTGCGCCCGAGCTGGCCGAGCTCGAAACCCGAGACACCGGGAAGATCATCCGCGAGACCCGGGCACAGATCGCCTACGTCGCCGAGTACTACCGCTACTACGCCGGCATCGCCGACAAGTTGCACGGGCATGTGGTGCCGATCGACAAGCCGGACATGCAGGTATGGGTCAAGCGCGAGCCGTTGGGCGTGGTGGCCGCGATCGTGCCCTGGAACAGTCAGCTGTTTCTCTCGGCGGTGAAGCTCGGCCCGGCGATCGCCGCCGGCTGCACGATGGTCCTCAAAGCCTCGGAGGAGGCGCCCGCCCCGATGCTCGCATTTGCGCGGCTGATCCATGACGCAGGGTTTCCCCCGGGCGTGGTCAACATCATCACCGGCTTCGGCCCCGAGTGCGGCGCCGTGCTCAGCCGCCATCCCAAGGTCAGCCTGGTCGCCTTCACCGGCGGGCCGGAGACCGCGCGCCACATCGTCCGCAACAGCGCCGACAACCTGGCCAAGGTGTCCCTGGAACTGGGCGGCAAATCACCGCTGGTGGTGTTTGCCGACGCCGACCTGGAAAGTGCGGTCAACGCGCAGCTGGCAGCGATCTTCGCGGCCAGCGGACAAAGCTGCGTCGCCGGCTCGCGCTTGCTGGTCGAGGCCGGCATCAAGGACGCGTTCCTGGCCCGCCTCGTCGAGAAGGTCGAAGCGATCCGCATCGGCGCACCGGGCGATGTCCAGACCGAGTACGGCCCTCTGTGCACCGAGCGCCAGTTGCATACCATCGAGGCGGCGGTTGCCCGGTCGATCGAACAGGGCGCGCGCCTGCTGACCGGTGGGCGGCGCATAGAACGCGACGGGTTCTACTACGCCCCCACGGTGCTCGACTGCAGCGGCGTGACGCAGGCGATGAGCGAGATCACCGAGCTGTTCGGACCGGTCCTGTCGGTCGATGTGTTCTCCGACGAGGCCGAAGCGATCGCCAAGGCCAACTCGACCGAGTACGGATTGGCCGCAGGCGTGTTGACCCGCGACCTGACGCGGGCCCATCGCATGGCGCACGCGATCCGTGCCGGCGTCGTCTGGCTCAACACCTACCGCGCGGTCTCCCCGCTCGCCCCGTTCGGCGGCTACGGCCTGTCCGGGCACGGCCGCGAAGGCGGCGCCGACGCGGTCCTCGACTACACCACCACCAAGACGGTGTGGCTGCGGACCTCCGACGCCCGCCTGGGCGATCCGTTCGTGATGCGCTAGCCGACCGGCGCGGCGGATCGACGTGGGTCGCGCCGCCGGTGCGGCGTCGCGACCGCCGATCGTATGCACCGGTTGTTCGTTTCATCCACGCCCGCAGCCCCTTCCGGGGTGATGTGTGACGCCGTCGGGGAGGGCCCGCGGTGCGGCAGCCAACGGGGATATCAGCGTATGCAGCAGGACCCGAATCAGCAGGTCACAGGCGTCTTCGCGATCGAAGGCAACGCCATCGACTATGTGTCACCGCGACAGCGCCACGGCAAGGCGATCGATCTGTTCACCTTGTGGTTCTGCACCAATGTCGCCCCGCTGGCGGTGATCACCGGCGCCATGTCGGTCATGGTGTTCGAGCTCGATGTCATCAGCGCATTGCTGGCAATCACCGCCGGGCACCTGTTCGGCGCCGTGGTGCTTGCGCTCACGTCCGCCCAGGGCCCACTGGCCGGCATTCCGCAGATGATCCAGAGCCGCGCGCAGTTCGGTCGCCACGGCTCGCTGTTGGTGGTGCTGTTCACCACCATCATCTACCTGGGCTACTTCGTCTCCAACATCATCCTGTCGGGCAAGACGCTGCACGCGGTCGTACCGGCGATCCCGGTCTCGGTGGCGACCGTGATCGGTGCGGGCCTGGCGACGCTGATCGGAGTGGTGGGCTACCACCTGATCCACGTCTTCAACCGCATCGGCGCGTGGTTCATGGGCGGTGCACTGCTCATCGGCCTGGCACTGATGATTCCGCACCTGACGCCCGACGTGCTGCAGCAGGGGCGTTTCAGCGCCGCGCCGTGGTTCTCGATGTTCGGTATCTGCGCGGTCTGGCAGATTAGCTTTGCCCCGTATACATCGGACTACTCGCGGTATCTGCCGCTGGCCGAGGGCCGCGTCAAGCCATTCGTCTATACCTATCTGGGCGCGTCGCTCGGCACGATCTTCTCGTTCGTCTTCGGCATGGTCGCGGTGAGCATCGGCCACCAGGGTGATGCGATGGAAGCGGTCAAAGCGCACACCGGCATGTTCGGCGCGGTGCTGATGGTGCTGTTCCTGTGCAACATCATCGGCCACAACGCGATGAACCTCTACGGCGCGGTGCTGTCGTTCATCACCGCCATCCAGACCTTCGTCGCTGACTGGGTGCCCAAGGGACGCGCCCGCATCGCAATGTCGATGATCGTGCTGGTGCTGTCGACCGGATCGGCGCTGTGGGCATCGAGCGACTTCGTCTCGCTGTTCATCAGTGGCGTCTTCGCGATCCTCTTCGTGATGGCGCCTTGGGTGTCGATCAACCTGTTCGACTTCTACGTTCTGCATCGCAACGGCTACGACATCAAATCGATCTTCGCCGCCGACGGCGGCGTCTACGGGCGCTTCAACTCGCGTGCGATCACAGCCTACGTGATCGGCATCGTCGTGCAGCTGCCGTTCCTGAAGAACCCCTGGTTCCATGGGATCTGGGCGGATGCCTTCGCTGGCGTCGATGTGTCCTGGGTTCTGGGCATCGCGTCCAGCGCGACCGTCTGCGCGCTGTTCCACTGCATCCGACCGCTGCCGCGCTATACCCCGACAAGCCAGCCGCCGGCCTGACACGCCCAGCCGCCCCATGCGTTCACGCGCCGGACGACCGGCGTCACAGACCCCGGAGTCTCCATGCAACTCGAGCACAGTCCACTGTTCCGCCAACAAGCCCTCCTCGACGGCAGATGGTGCGATGCCGACGATGGCGCAGTATCGGCGGTCACCAATCCGGCCACGCAGGCCATCATCGGTCATGTGCCGACGATGGGCAGTCGCGAGACCGCGCGCGCCATCGAGGCCGCCGCAAGAAGCTGGCCGCACTGGCGCGGCCTGACGGCGAAGGAGCGGGCCCGGATTCTCAAGGGCTGGTTCGATCTGATTGTCGAACACGCCGACCCACTTGCGCGCATCCTCACCGCCGAGCAGGGCAAGCCCCTGGCGGAGGCGCGTGGCGAGATTCTCTACGCGGCGAGCTTCATCGAGTGGTTCGCCGAGGAAGCCAAGCGCGTGTACGGCGACGTCATCCCGAGCCCTGACCGCGACGCGCGCATCGTGGTGACCAAGCAGCCGGTCGGCGTCGTCGCGGCCATCACCCCGTGGAACTTCCCCGCCGCGATGATCACCCGAAAGGTTGGGCCGGCACTTGCCGCCGGATGCCCCTGCATCGTCAAGCCGGCGCTGGAGACGCCTTTCACCGCGCTGGCGCTTGCGGACCTTGCGCTGCAGGCCGGTGTGCCGGCCGGCATCTTCAGCGTGGTCACCGGCAACGCGCGCGCCATTGGGGATGCCTTCTTCGAGAGCGATGCGGTGCGCAAGTTCACCTTCACCGGCTCCACCCCGATCGGCAGGCTGCTCTATGGCAGGGCGGCCGCGACGATGAAGAAGGTGTCGCTGGAGCTTGGCGGCAACGCCCCCTTCATCGTGTTCGACGACGCCGATCTCGACGCCGCGGTCGAAGGCGCATTGCTCGCCAAGTTTCGCAATGCCGGCCAGACCTGCGTCTGCGTGAACCGCTTCCTGGTGCAGGCCGGCATCCACGATGCATTCGTCGAGAGGTTTGCCGAACGCATCGCGCAACTGAAGGTGGGCCAGGGCAGCGAGCCGGACGTGCAGATCGGCCCGCTGATCAGCGAACAGGCCGTGGTCAAGGTCGAGTCGCAGGTGCAGGATGCGCTCGCCAAGGGCGCGCGATGCGTGTCGGGTGGCGAACGCCACGCTCTGGGGGGCGCGTTCTACGCGCCGACCCTGCTCGAGGGCGCGACGCCCGAGATGCTGGTCGCGCGCGACGAAACCTTCGGGCCTCTGGCTGCGGTGTTCCGCTTCGACACCGAGGCGCAGGCGATCGCACTCGCCAACGACACCGAGTTCGGTCTCGCCGCGTACTGCTACACGCGCGATCTGGGCCGTGCGTGGCGCATGAGCGAACAGCTCGAGTACGGCATGGTCGGTATCAACAGCGGCGCGATCTCCAACGAAGTCGCGCCGTTCGGCGGCATCAAGCACTCGGGCCTGGGCCGCGAAGGCTCCAAGTACGGCATCGAGGACTATTTGGACATCAAATACAGCCTGTTCGGCGGAGTGGGAGCATGAGCAAGACACGCTACGAAAAAGGACTGGCGATCCGGCGTCAGGTGCTGGGCGATGCTTATGTCGACAAGGCGCTGGCGACCGCCGATGCCTTTGGCGAGCCGCTCCAGTCCCTGGTGACCGAGTACTGCTGGGGCGAGATCTGGGGTCGGGACGGACTGGCACTGGCCGAACGCAGCCTGGTGAACCTGGCGATGATCTCGGCCCTCAACCGGCCGCACGAACTGAAAGTGCACATCAAGGGCGCGCGGCGCAATGGCGTGAGCGAAGAGAAGATCCGCGAGGTCCTGCTGCAAGTGGCGATCTACTGCGGCGTTCCCGCCGCGGTCGACAGCTTCCGTGTCGCACGCGAGGCATTGGCCGAGTTCGCGAGCGAACAGAGCTGACACGCGGCGAGGCGTCGGGCGGCGCCTGTGTCTCGCACGCATTCCGCAGTCACCATCACAATGACCGCGCTGCCTGCAAGCTGCGCGGCGGGGGAGCGAGCATGTCCGTCATGCGCTTGGTGTGGGGCGTCATCGGTGCAGCACTGCTACCGACAGTTGCGCACGCAGAGTCGACATTGAAGCCGTTCGCAGTGGTCGACGTGTTCTACCAGCACGTGGACACCGGCGAAAGCTGGCAAAGCGACTTCGGGTCCAACGGCTACCTGGCCAGCCGCTTCGGCGTGGCGGGCGGTACCGACGCCGGACCGGTGACGCTGAACTTCCTGCTCGAAGCCGGCTTCAACCCGTCCGAAGGCACACTCACGCGCACCGGCAACGCACTGTTCAACCGGCAGGCATGGGCGGGCATAGGAGGCGACTGGGGCGAACTGCGTTACGGCACGCAGAATGCCCTGATGTTCGTGCACTCCGACCGGCTCGATGTCGCCGAGAGCGGCACCCATGCATCGGCGCTCAACAACTTCGCCTGGTACACCTATCGCACCCCCGACACGCTGTCCTACACGACGCCCAAACTGGGCCCCTGGCGGCTGTCCGCCTATTGGGGCAGGGGCGATGACGACCCGCGTCGTCCCGGGGCAAGCCGCCAGTTCGCGGCCACCTACGATCGCGGCCCTTGGCAGGGCGTTCTCGCGGCGCAGAGCCTCGACGGCCCCGGCGGCAACCGCCGCTTCTCGATGTTCGCTGGCGGCAACTACCGCAGCGGCGATCTCACCTGGTACCTCGGCACACACTCGGCGCGCTGGGGGCAGGAAGTCGACATCGATGCCGCCGAGGTTTCGGTGAAGTACGCGCTCAACGACAAGGACATCATCGGTGCCGGCGTCGGTGTCCTGCACGACCGTAGCGGGCGCGGCGATCACGCTCGTCAGGTTGGCGTGCTCTATCGGCGCACGTTCAACAGCCACCTGATCGGTTACGCCGGCTACAACGTACTGCAGAACCGTGGGCAGGCGAGCTATCGCTTCGCCGGTGCCGCCACGGCCGGCCTGCCGCCCGACCAGCCGGGCGCGGACCTGCGCGGCCTGCAGCTCGGTTTTACGCTGATGCTTTGAGCACCGACGCCCAGCAGGTCCAACCGTATCAGTCGGGGGCGGGACGGCGGCAGTGGGATCGGCATGCCCGTTCGCGCCGATTACCGGTCCGATGGGAAATCCCTACGGGCGCAGGCGTGTCGCGCTGGCATCTTCGTTACGCTCGGCGCGGGGACGTTGCGGGGCGCGCTTGTCTGAGCCTGATCTGCATCGCTCGCGAGATGCCAAAGGTTCGGCCCCTTTGGGACGACGCCTGCGGCCGCAGCGATCGGTGTGTCGCTCGCGTGCGGAGGAAGGCTGGGCAGCCGTCCAGGGACATGTTCGTGTGGGCGTCGATGCGGAGCGCGCCTGCTGCAGTGTTGAGTGCGTTGCTGGGCCGGTTGGGGCCGACAAGCGGCGCTCGATCACCGCGCAGGAACCGTGGATTCTTGAGCCAACCGCCACTTGGCGGTGGCGAGATCACAAGGCGTCATCCGGGGCCGCAGGATGGCGCGCCTGGAGGGATTCGAACCCCCGACCAATGGCTTCGGAAGCCACTACTCTATCCGGCTGAGCTACAGGCGCGTCGTGCGGCCGACCACCGCAAAGCGGGGAGGGCGGTCGGGGATTGTAGCCCAAAGCGGGAGGCTGCAACGCAACTGGCTACCGTTGTCCGGTCACATGGCCGTGTGCGAAGTGGCTGCGTTCACGCGGCGCATCCCATGGACGGGACGCCACGCTCCGTTTGCGCCCTCCTCGCCAGCTACGTGTCCTTCCCCGCAGCGGAGAGCAACCGCACAGGAGAGCCGGTCCAGCCCAGCTACCCACAGCCGCCAAACACCCGCGCTTCAGCCGCCCGCCATGCACGCTGCCTAGAATTGAACCACCTGCGCCATCGGCGCCCGGCCCCACCCGGATCCCTATGCCCTGGAAAGCCCTGACCCTGCTCGGCGACGCCGTGCTCGTCGTGCCGATGCTGATCGGTCTGGCGGTGTGGCTGCGTGTCCGACCGGTTGCCCCGCGGCTGTCAAACACCAAACTGCTGCAATGGGCCGGCATCGTCGCCGCCAGCCTCGCGCTGGTGGCAGGGAGCAAGATCGCCTTCTACGGCTGGGGGACCGGCATCCGGCGCTGGGACCTCACCTGCTTCAGCGGTCATGCCGTCCTGGCCTGGCTTCTGTGGCCGGTGCTGTTCGCATTGCTCGTGCCGCCGCAGCATCGCGCCTTGCGCGTCACGGCGACGCTCGCCGGCGCTGCACTCGCCACCTCGGTGGCCTGGTCGCGCGTGCCGATCGGCGCGCATCCGGCTAGCGAAGTGATTGCCGGCATGGCATTGGGTGTTGGCGCGTGCTTCTCTACCTTGCGCCTACTGCGCCGGTTGGCGCTTGATCTGCGGGGCGTTGCTGTTGCGGCTGGACTGGCGGGCGCGCTCACGCTCGGCACCACGCAGGCAATGCCTCGGCCCGACACCGAACGCCTCTTCGCGAAGGCGGGCGTTGCGCTGTCCGGCGCGGAGAAGCCGCAGTCGCGCTCGCGTTGGCGGGGTTGATCAAGCGCCGTTGTCCGAACCGGCTGCCCTCGTGAAGCACGCTAAATCCGCACGGTGGAGCGCATCCGCAGTCGGCATGGCAGCGCGAAGCCAAGTTCAGAGAGCGTCATCTTTGCTGCTTGCGGGAAGGTCGTGACGCGTGACCCTTTTGGGGGGGCGCTCCCTCCCCAATCTCCCATGCCTCGATGCGCGATCAGCAATTGCAAATGCGCCGGTGCGCCAAGCCCTGCGCTCACCCTCGTCCGTACACGTCCTCGAAGCGCACGATATCGTCCTCGCCGAGGTAGCTTCCCGACTGCACCTCGATCAGCTCGAGCGGCAGCTTGCCGGGATTCTCCAAGCGATGCGTCACGCCAAGCGGGATGTAGGTGCTCTGGTTTTCCGACAGCAGCAGGGTGTTATCTCCGCAGGTGACCTTGGCGGTTCCGCTAACGACGATCCAGTGCTCGGCGCGATGATGGTGCATCTGCAGACTCAACGCGGCGCCGGGATTGACGGTGATGCGCTTGACCTGGAATCGCTCGCCGTTGTCGATCGAATCGTAGGCGCCCCAGGGCCTGTAGACCTTGCGATGCAGCGCAGCCTGGGGACGGCCCTCCTGCTTCAGTCTGGCAACAACGTCCTTGACCTGCTGCACTTTGTCGCGATGCGCCACGAGCAGGGTGTCATCGGTATCCACCACGACGACATCGTCCAGGCCGAGCAACGTCACCAGCCTGCCGTCGCCCCAGGCCAGTGTATTGCGACAATCCAACGCGATCACGTCTCCATGGTGCGCATTGCCGTCGCCGTCCTGGTCGGCCACCTCCCAGAGTGCAGACCAACTGCCGACGTCGTTCCAGCCGACCGAGATCGGCAACACCGCAGCATCGTCGGTGTTTTCCATCACCGCGTAGTCGATCGAATCCGAAGGGCAGGCCGTGAACGCCTCCTTCTCAAGGCGAATGAAGTCCTCGTCCCGGCGGGCGTTGTCGTGCGCGCTTCTGACGGCGTTCAGCATCGAGGGTGCGTGACGCTCGAGTTCCTCAAGGTAGCGGGAGGCTCGGAACAGGAACATGCCGCTGTTCCAGAAGTAATCACCAGAGGCGATATAGCCCTCTGCCGTCGCTGCATCCGGCTTTTCGACGAACTGCTTGACTACGCGAACGCCGTCACCGGCTACCGCACGGATGTAGCCGTATCCGGTCTCCGCCGTGGTCGGCACGATGCCGAAAGTGACTAGTTTGCCTGCCTCCGCGGCGGAAGCTGCTGCCTGGACTGCAGTGCGAAATGCCACGGCATCCCGAACTACATGATCTGACGGCAATACGAGCAGCAATGGATCAGCGCCGCCACGACGCGCCTCGAGCGCTGCAGCCGCAATGGCCGGCGCGGTGTTTCGTCCTGTAGGTTCGAGCAAGATCGCGGAGGGTGCAACACCGATTTCGCGAAGTTGCTCGGCGACCATGAAGCGATGGTCTTCATTACTGACCACGATGGGGCCGGCTTCGGCGAACGGTGCGATCCGCTGCCAGGTTGCCTGAAGCATCGTGGCTTCGCCCGTCAGGGCAAGGAACTGCTTGGGATACGCTTCTCTTGAGAGGGGCCACAGGCGCGTGCCCGAACCACCGGAAAGGATGACAGGAATCATGGAGAGTGTCTTCGCGTTACGTTGGGGAGGGTTTTGCCTCAAAGGCGGGCCGTATCTATGGATTCGAACACACCATCAAGTGTGTCCTTCCAGTCGGGCAGGACGACACCGAAGTCCCGCTCCAGCGCGCCAGTGTCCAGGCGCGAGTAGGCCGGACGCTTGGCGGGCGTCGGATAGTCGGCCGTCGTGATCGGCTCGACCGTCGGCGCACGTGCGATCAGACCACGTGCGAGCGCGCCTTCGAAGATCGCCTCGGCGAAG
>NZ_JBDJMI010000039.1:0-16509 GCF_039673825.1 Luteimonas sp. TWI662
GGTGGTCACGCTGATCAACCCGGTGGCGATGGACGAAGGCCTGCGCTTCGCGATCCGCGAAGGCGGCCGGACCGTCGGCGCCGGTGTCGTGGCCAAGATCATCAAGTAAGCTGACGGCCCGCGCGCTCCATGCGCGCGGCGCCGGATCGCCTTCGCCTCGGCGGGGGTGACGATTCAAAGGCGGGCCGGCAACCCGGTCCGCCTTCGTCGTCTAAGGCGTATCCTGGGCGGCGCGTTTCAACAGCCACACGCCAGTAGCTCAATTGGCAGAGCAGCGGTCTCCAAAACCGCAGGTTGGGGGTTCGAGTCCCTCCTGGCGTGCCATTTTTGCGGAGTCTTTTCCGCACGGGCCCTGGCGCAACGCGGCCTGGCCTGCCAAACGAGCAGTCGCAACCGATGAGTCGCCGGGACTTGAACAGCAGAGTGGACCATTCGAAAGGCGCATCCTCCGCGGATTTCGCCAAGTACGCCGCGGCCGCGCTGCTGGTCGTGGCCGGCGTGTTCGCCTTCTACTGGTTCCAGGCGCAAATGGCCACGCCGGTGCGCAGCATCATCGTCGGCCTGTGTGTCGTCGGCGCCGCCGCGGTCTTCCTGACCACCGGCAAGGGCCACCAGACCCGCGAGTTCTTCTCCGAAACCCGTTTCGAGATGCGCAAGGTGGTCTGGCCGACGCGCCAGGAGGCGATGCGGCTGACCTGGATCGTCATCGTCGCGGTGATCATCATCAGCCTGGTGCTGGCCGGTTTCGATCGGGTCATCCAGTGGCTCATCCAGCTCATCCTGCGGCAGTGACGGAGTAACGAACCTGATGGAAACCGAAGGCGTCAAGCGCTGGTACGTCGTGCATGCCTATTCCGGCTTCGAGAAGTCGGTGGCGCAGGCGCTGCGCGATCGCATCGCGCGAACCGAGATGCAGGACCGTTTCGGCGATGTCCTGGTGCCGACCGAGGAAGTGATCGAAATGCGCTCCGGCCAGAAACGCCGTTCCGAGCGCAAGTTCTTCCCCGGCTATGTTCTGGTGCAGATCCTGACCTCGGACGAGGGTGGTATCCCGCGCATGGACAACGAGAGCTGGCACCTGGTCAAGGAGACCCCGAAGGTGATGGGTTTCATCGGCGGCACCGCCGATCGCCCGCTGCCCATTCGGGACGAGGAAGCTGCTGCGATCCTCGATCGCGTCCAGGAAGGCGTCGAGAAGCCGCGTCCGAAGGTGCTGTTCGAGGCTGGCCAGATGGTCCGCGTCATCGACGGCCCGTTCAACGACTTCAACGGCGTCGTCGAGGAAGTCAACTACGAGAAGAGCCGGCTGCGCGTCGCGGTGCTGATCTTCGGCCGCTCGACCCCTGTCGAGCTGGAGTTCGGGCAGGTCGAGAAGGCCTGAGCCGTGCCGCGTCGCCCGTTTTACGGGCACGCAAATCCCTGCTATAGTGCACGGCTCACTGTCCGGTCGAGCCGGGCAAGCGCACGGGCCGCCGCATGGGCGGCCTTTGTCGCGGATGGACAACGTGAAGCCGGGACACGTGATTTTCCCGGCCCGATGGGGAGCCTGAGCACCAGGCGTTCGCACCCGGAGAGCACACAATGGCAAAGAAAGTCGTCGGTTACATCAAGCTGCAGGTGAAGGCCGGTCAGGCCAACCCCTCGCCGCCGGTCGGTCCCGCGCTGGGCCAGCGCGGCCTGAACATCATGGAGTTCTGCAAGGCGTTCAACGCAGCGACCTCCAAGCTCGAGCCGGGTCTGCCGACCCCGGTCATCATCACCGCGTACTCCGACCGTACGTTCACCTTCATCACCAAGAGCACGCCGGCCACGGTGCTGCTGAAGAAGGCGGCGGGCGTGAGCTCGGGCTCCAAGCGTCCCAACACCGAGAAGGTCGGCAAGGTCACGCGCGCCCAGCTCGAGGACATCGCCAAGGCGAAGGAGCCGGATCTGACCGCAGCGGATCTGGATGCAGCAGTGCGCACCATCGCGGGTTCGGCCCGTTCGATGGGCCTGACGGTGGAGGGCTGAGACGATGGCACAGACCAAGCGACAGAAGCGGCTGCAGGCCGCGGTGCAGCCGGGCAAGAGCTACGGCATCGATGACGCGCTGAAGATCGTCAAGGACAACAGCAACGCCAAGTTCGCCGAGGCCGTGGACGTCGCCGTCCGCCTGGGCGTCGATGCGCGCAAGTCCGACCAGCAGGTCCGCGGCTCGACCGTGCTGCCCGCCGGTACCGGCAAGAGCGTCCGCGTCGCGGTGTTCGCCCCGGCCGGCGCCAAGGCCGACGAGGCGCTGGCCGCCGGTGCCGACGCAGTCGGCATGGACGACCTGGCCGAGAAGATGCAGGCCGGCGACATCAACTACGACGTCGTGATCGCCACGCCGGACGCGATGCGCGTGGTCGGCAAGCTCGGCACGCTGCTCGGCCCGCGCGGCCTGATGCCCAACCCGAAGGTCGGCACGGTCTCGCCGAACCCGGGCGAGGCGGTCAAGAACGCCAAGGGCGGTCAGGTCCGCTACCGCACCGACAAGGCCGGCATCATCCATTGCACGATCGGCAAGGCCGACTTCGACGCCGACAAGCTCAAGGAAAACCTGCAGGCCCTGCTGGCCGACCTGGTCAAGGCCAAGCCGGCCACCGCCAAGGGCCAGTACCTGCAGAAGATCTCGCTCAGCTCGACGATGGGCCCGGGTGTGATCGTCGACCAGTCCACGCTGACCATCGCGCGCTGATCGATTCGTGATATCGCGCGTCGTCCCGCCCGCGGGGCGACGCCACTTTTGAGGGCATCGCAACGGACCTGTGGTCCAACGCGGCGCCGTCAAAGACCGCAGGCGCGGTCTGGATCGACGTGGCGACGGGCATTGGATGCACCGATTGGCAGGGAATCGCCGCCACTGCGTATCGAGAGCGCTTAATCCCGAGGTGTCCGCACCGAAGGGCCTGCGTAGATGGTGATGCCCTTTCTGGAGTTTTCTGGTCAGACACGCGTCCAGCCAGGCAGGAAAGGCCACCACCGGGGTGCTTCGCGCATCCCCGGCCTCCCAGGGACGGGGGCCGCTCAGGACCGCAAGCGGCAGGAGCCGTGAGCGGAGTTCACAACGAGGAGTGATGAATGGCTCTCAATCTGTCCCAGAAGCAGGAAGTTGTCGCCGAGCTGGCACAGGTCGCCGCGAACGCCCACTCCCTGATCGCCGTCGAGTATCTGGGCACCTCGGTCAGTCAGCTGACCGCGATGCGCAAGAAGGCTCGTGAGACCGGTGTGTACTTGCGTGTTGTCAAGAACACCCTGGCCGCGCGTGCCGTCGAAGGTACCGAGTACGAATGCGCCAAGGACTCGCTGTCCGGCCCGCTGCTGTACGCGTTCTCGACCGAGGAGCCCGGTGCTGCCGGTCGCCTGATCAAGGAATTCGCCAAGACCAACGACAAGCTGCTGCCCAAGCTGGTCGTCGTGGAAGGCCAGCTGTATCCGGCCAGCCATGTCGACGTGCTGGCGTCGCTGCCGACGCTCGAGCAGGCCCTGTCCATGCTGGCCCGCGTGCTTTCCGAGCCCGCCGCGATGTTCGCCCGCGCCGTCAAGGCCGTCGGCGACAAGCAGGGCGGTGGCGAGGACGCGCCGGCCGAAGCTGCTGCCGAAAGCGCGACCGAAGCGACGGCGTAAGCCCGACCTGCTGGTCCAACGAACCCAATCCCAGAAAACTTTTCAAAGGTAATCACAATGTCCCTTACCACTGAGCAGATCGTCGACGCCATCGCCGAGAAGTCCCTGATGGAAGTGATGGAGCTGGTCAAGGCCATCGAAGAGAAGTTCGGCGTCTCCGCTGCCGCCCCGGTCGCCGCTGCCGCCGCTGCTGCCGGCCCGGCCGCCGCTGCCGAAGAGCAGACCGAGTTCACCGTCATCCTGAAGGCTGCCGGCGAGAAGAAGGTCGAGTCGATCAAGGTCGTCCGCGCCATCACCGGCCTGGGCCTGAAGGAAGCCAAGGACCTGGTCGAAGGCGCGCCGAAGGAGATCAAGGAAGGCGCGACCAAGGAAGAAGCCGAGAAGATCAAGAAGGATCTCGAAGCCGCTGGCGCGACCGTCGAGATCAAGTAAGCGGCACCATGGCATCGCAGCACATGCTGACGATGCACCGGGGCCGGGGGCGAAAGCTCCCGGCCCTTGGTCGTTCCGGAAACCGGGCGGCCTGAACAGACAACGACGCAGTTGTCAGTGGGTAGTAGCGGGAGAAGGCGTGCTGGTGCCGGCAATACCAGCGACTACCCAGTGGCAGCTCATGTTCCCGGATCGCCAGGCGGTCCACCGATCCATCGAGGCGTACTCCCCATGACGACGTCCCAGCTCCAGTCGAACTACTCGTTCACCGAGAAGAAGCGCATCCGCAAGAATTTCGGCAAGCGCCGCTCGATCCTCGAGGTGCCGTTCCTGCTGGCCATCCAGGTCGACTCCTATCGCGAGTTCCTGCAGGCCGACCGCGACCCCGCCAAGCGCGAGGACCGCGGCCTGCACGCCGCACTCAAATCCGTGTTCCCGATCGTCAGCTACAACGGCTACGCCGCGCTGGAGTACGTCGGCTACAAGCTCGGCGAGCCGGTGTTCGACGAACGTGAATGCCGCAACCGTGGCCTGAGCTACGGCGCCCCGCTGCGCGTGACCGTGCGCCTGGTGATCTACGACCGCGAGTCGTCGAGCAAGGCCATCAAGTACGTGAAGGAGCAGGAGGTCTACATGGGCGAGATTCCGCTCATGACCGACAACGGCACCTTCATCATCAACGGCACCGAGCGCGTCATCGTCTCGCAGCTGCACCGCTCGCCCGGCGTGTTCTTCGACCACGACCGCGGCAAGACCCACAGCTCGGGCAAGCTGCTGTACTCGGCGCGCATCATCCCCTACCGCGGCTCGTGGCTGGACTTCGAGTTCGACCCGAAGGACGCGCTGTTCACCCGTATCGACCGCCGCCGCAAGCTGCCGGTCAGCGTGCTGCTGCGCGCGCTGGGCTACTCCAACGAGGAGATGCTCAACGAGTTCTTCGAGATCAACAGCTACCACGTGCTGCCTGAGGGCGAGGGCGTACAGCTGGAGCTGGTCTCCGAGCGCCTGCGCGGCGAAACGCTGAACTTCGACCTGCTCGATGGCGAGAAGGTCATCGTCGAGGCCGGCAAGCGCATCACCGCGCGTCACGTCAAGCAGCTCCAGGCGTCGGGCATCACCGCGCTGGCGGTGCCGGACGACTACCTGATCGGCCAGATCCTGTCGCATGACGTCATCGATCCGTCGACCGGCGAACTGGTCGCCACCGCCAACGACGAGATCTCGCTCGAGACGCTCGAGGCGCTGCGCAAGGCCGGTATCGAGACCATCGGCACGATCTGGGTCAACGACCTGGACCGCGGTCCGTACCTGTCCAACACCCTGCGCATCGATTCGACCAAGACTCAGCTCGACGCGCTGGTCGAGATCTACCGCATGATGCGTCCCGGCGAGCCGCCGACCAAGGATGCTGCGCAGAACCTCTTCCACAATCTGTTCTTCACCTTCGAGCGCTACGACCTGTCGGGCGTGGGCCGGATGAAGTTCAACCGCCGCCTGGGCCGCAAGGAAGTCACCGGCGCGCCGGTGCTCTACGACGCGCGCTACTTCGCCGAGCGCAAGGACGAAGATTCGGTCAAGCTGCGCGAGCAGTACGGCCAGACGTCCGACATCCTCGACGTGATCCGCGTGCTGACCGAGATCCGCAACGGTCGCGGCGTGGTCGACGACATCGACCACCTGGGCAACCGCCGCGTGCGTTCGGTCGGCGAGATGGCCGAGAACGTGTTCCGCGTGGGCCTGGTCCGCGTCGAACGCGCCGTGCGCGAGCGCCTGACGATGGCCGAGGCCGATGGCCTGACCCCGCAGGAGCTGATCAACGCCAAGCCGGTCGCGGCCGCGGTCAAGGAGTTCTTCGGCTCCTCGCAGCTGTCGCAGTTCATGGACCAGAACAACCCGCTGTCGGAAGTCACGCACAAGCGTCGCGTCTCGGCCCTGGGCCCGGGCGGTCTGACCCGCGAGCGCGCCGGCTTCGAAGTGCGCGACGTGCACCCGACCCATTACGGTCGCGTGTGCACCATCGAAACGCCGGAAGGCCCGAACATCGGCCTGATCAATTCGCTGGCGACCTTCGCGCGCACCAACAAGTACGGCTTCCTCGAGACCCCGTACCGCAAGGTGGTCGACAGCCGCGTCACCGACGAGATCGAGTACCTGTCGGCGATCGAGGAGAACGACTACGTCATCGCGCAGGCCAACGCCGTGCAGGACGAGAAGGGCGTGATGACCCAGCAGTTCGTCGACTGCCGCTTCCAGGGCGAGTCGCTGCTCAAGCCGCCGGCCGAGATCCACTACATGGACGTCTCGCCGATGCAGACCGTGTCGGTCGCGGCCGCGCTGGTGCCGTTCCTCGAGCACGACGACGCTAACCGCGCACTGATGGGCGCCAACATGCAGCGCCAGGCGGTGCCGACGCTGCGTGCGCAAAAGCCGCTGGTCGGAACCGGCATCGAGCGCGCCGTGGCGCGCGACTCGGGCGTGACCGTGAACGCCCGCCGTGGCGGCGTGATCGAGCAGATCGACGCCGGCCGCGTCGTGGTCAAGGTCAATGAAGAGGAGATCTCCGGCGAGCACGATGCCGGCGTCGACATCTACAACCTGATCAAGTACACGCGCTCCAACCAGAACACCTGCATCAACCAGCGTCCGCTGGTGAACGTGGGTGACGTGGTCGCGCGCGGCGACGTGCTGGCCGACGGCCCCTCGACCGACATCGGCGAGCTCGCGCTGGGCCAGAACATGCTGGTCGCGTTCATGCCGTGGAACGGTTACAACTTCGAAGACTCGATCCTGCTGTCGGAACGCGTCGTCAAGGAAGACCGCTACACGACGATCCACATCGAAGAGCTGACCGCGGTCGCCCGCGACACCAAGCTGGGACCGGAGGAAATCTCCGCCGACATCCCGAACGTGTCGGAGAACGCGCTCAACCGTCTCGACGAGTCGGGCGTGGTGTACATCGGTGCCGAAGTGCGCGCCGGCGACATCCTGGTCGGCAAGGTCACGCCTAAGGGCGAGAGCCAGCTGACCCCGGAAGAGAAGCTGCTGCGCGCGATCTTCGGCGAGAAGGCCTCCGACGTGAAGGACAGCTCGCTGCGCGTGCCCCCGGGCATGGACGGCACGGTCATCGACGTGCAGGTCTTCACCCGCGACGGCATCGAGAAGGACAAGCGCGCCAAGCAGATCGAGGAATCGGAGATCAAGCGCGTCAAGAAGGACTTCGACGACCAGTTCCGCATTCTCGAGTCGGCGATCTACGCGCGTCTGCGCTCGCAGATCCAGGGCAAGGTCGCCAACGGCGGTCCGGGCCTGAAGAAGGGCGACACGGTCTCCTCGCTGGTGCTCGACGGCCTGAAGAAGTCCGACTGGTTCCAGATCCGCATGAAGGACGAGGACGCGGCCGACGCGATCGAGCGTGCGCAAAAGCAGATCGACGCGCACCAGAAGGAGTTCGAGCGCCGGTTCGCCGACAAGCGCGGCAAGATCACCCAGGGCGACGACCTTGCCCCGGGCGTGCTGAAGATGGTCAAGGTGTACCTGGCCGTGAAGCGCCGCATCCAGCCGGGCGACAAGATGGCCGGCCGTCACGGCAACAAGGGTGTCGTGTCGACCATCGTGCCGGTGCAGGACATGCCTTACATGGCCAACGGCAACACCGTCGACATCGTGCTCAACCCGCTGGGCGTGCCGTCGCGTATGAACATCGGCCAGATTCTCGAAGTGCACCTGGGCCTGGCGGCCAAGGGGCTGGGCGAGAAGATCCAGCGGATGCTCGATGCGCAGGCCAAGGTCAACGAGCTGCGTGCGTTCCTCGATCAGATCTACAACCACGACAAGTCGGTGGCCGCGCAGCGGGTCGACCTGTCGCAGTTCAGCGACGAGGAACTGCTGACGCTGGCTGGCAACCTGACCGACGGCGTGCCGATGGCGACCCCGGTGTTCGACGGCGCCGCCGAGTCGGAGATCAAGGCGATGCTGGAGCTGGCGGACCTGCCGACCAGCGGCCAGACCCGTCTGTTCGACGGCCGCACCGGCGAAGCGTTCGAGCGCGAGGTGACCGTGGGCTACATGCACATGCTCAAGCTCAACCACCTGGTCGACGACAAGATGCACGCCCGTTCGACCGGCCCGTACTCGCTCGTCACCCAGCAGCCGCTGGGCGGCAAGGCGCAGTTCGGCGGCCAGCGTTTCGGCGAGATGGAAGTCTGGGCGCTGGAAGCCTACGGCGCGGCCTACACCCTGCAGGAAATGCTGACGGTGAAGTCCGACGACGTGCAGGGCCGCAACCAGATGTACAAGAACATCGTCGACGGCGAGCACGAGATGGTCGCCGGCATGCCCGAGTCGTTCAACGTGCTGGTCAAGGAAATCCGCTCGCTGGCGATCAACATGGAGCTGGAGGAGCACTGAGGCAGGACGTCCGCCGCGCGGCGCATGTGAGCGCGCCGCGCGCGACATCGATCCATCCCGCCCCAGGTTCCCCATTCCCGGAGTAAAGACATGAAAGACCTGCTCAACCTCTTCAACCAGCAGCGCCAGATCCCGGACTTCGACGCGATCAAGATCGCGCTGGCCTCGCCGGACCTGATCCGTTCGTGGTCGTTCGGCGAAGTGAAGAAGCCCGAGACGATCAACTACCGTACGTTCAAGCCCGAGCGTGACGGCCTGTTCTGCGCGGCGATCTTCGGTCCGATCAAGGACTACGAGTGCCTGTGCGGCAAGTACAAGCGCATGAAGCACCGCGGCGTGGTGTGCGAGAAGTGCGGCACCGAGGTCACGCTGGCCAAGGTGCGCCGCGAGCGCATGGGCCACATCGACCTAGCCTCGCCGGTCGCCCACATCTGGTTCCTCAAGTCGCTGCCCTCGCGCATCGGCCTGATGCTGGACATGACCCTGCGCGACATCGAGCGCATCCTGTACTTCGAAGCGTTCGTCGTCACCGAGCCGGGCCTGACCCCGCTCGAGCGCGGCCAGCTGCTCAACGAAGAGCAGTTCCTGCAGATGCGCCAGGAGCACGGCGACGACTTCGACGCCGCGATGGGCGCCGAGGCGGTGTTCGACCTGCTGCGTACGATCGACCTGCAGGCCGAGATGGCCCGCCTTAAGGAAGAGATCGCTGCGACCGGCTCGGAGACCAAGCTCAAGCGTCTGACCAAGCGCATCAAGCTGGTCGAGGCGTTCATCGATTCGGGCAACCGGCCCGAGTGGATGATCATGACCGTGCTGCCGGTGCTGCCGCCCGACCTGCGTCCGCTGGTGCCGCTGGACGGTGGCCGCTTCGCGACCTCGGATCTCAACGACCTGTACCGCCGCGTCATCAACCGCAACAACCGTCTGCGTCGTCTGCTCGAACTCAATGCGCCCGACATCATCGTGCGCAACGAGAAGCGCATGCTGCAGGAGTCGGTCGACGCGCTGATGGACAACGGCCGTCGCGGCCGTGCGATCACCGGCACCAACAAGCGCCCGCTCAAGTCGCTGGCCGACATGATCAAGGGCAAGCAGGGCCGGTTCCGCCAGAACCTGCTGGGCAAGCGCGTCGACTACTCGGGCCGTTCGGTCATCGTGGTTGGCCCGACGCTGCGCCTGCACGAGTGCGGCCTGCCGAAGAAGATGGCGCTCGAGCTGTTCAAGCCCTTCATCTTCGCCAAGCTGCAGCGCCGTGGCCTGGCCACGACGATCAAGGCCGCCAAGAAGCTGGTCGAGCGCGAAGAGGCGGAAGTCTGGGACATCCTCGAGGAGGTCATCCGCGAGCACCCGGTCATGCTCAACCGTGCGCCGACGCTGCACCGTCTGGGCATCCAGGCGTTCGAGCCGGTGCTCATCGAGGGCAAGGCGATCCAGCTGCACCCGCTGGTGTGTACCGCGTTCAACGCCGACTTCGACGGCGACCAGATGGCCGTGCACGTTCCGCTGAGCCTCGAGGCGCAGCTTGAAGCGCGTGCGCTGATGATGGCGTCCAACAACATCCTCTCGCCGGCCAACGGCGAGCCGATCATCGTGCCGTCGCAGGACGTCGTGCTCGGCCTGTACTACATGACCCGTGCGCTGGAGAACATCCCGGGCGAGGGCATGGTGTTCGCCAACATCGCCGAAGTGCGTCGCGCGTTCGACAACAAGGCCGCCGGCCTGCACGCCAAGATCCGTGTCCGCATCAGCCAGACCGTGATCGGCGAGGACGGTTCGCGCGAGAAGGTGACCTCGATCGTCGAGACGACCGTGGGTCGTGCCCTGCTGCTCGAAATCATGCCCGACGGCCTGCCGTTCGAGCTGGCCAACGTCGAGCTCAACAAGAAGAATATCAGCCGGCTGATCAATGCCTGCTACCGTCGCCTGGGCCTCAAGGACACGGTCGTGTTCGCCGACAAGCTGATGTACACCGGCTTCGGCAACGCGACCCGTGCCGGCGTGTCGATCGGCATCAACGACATGACGATCCCCAACGAGAAGAAGGGCATCCTGGCCGAGGCCGAGACTGAGGTGTTGGAGATCCAGCAGCAGTACCAGTCCGGTCTGGTCACCGCGGGCGAGCGCTACAACAAGGTCGTCGACATCTGGTCGCGCACCAACGAGCGCATCGCCAAGGCGATGATGGACGCGATCGGCACCGACCACGTGACCAACGCCAAGGGCGAGACGGTCGCGCAGAAGTCGATGAACTCGCTCTACATCATGGCCGACTCCGGTGCGCGTGGTAGCCAGGCGCAGATCCGTCAGCTGGCCGGTATGCGCGGCCTGATGGCCAAGCCGGACGGTTCGATCATCGAGACGCCGATCATCGCGAACTTCCGCGAAGGCCTGAACGTGCAGGAGTACTTCAACTCCACGCACGGTGCCCGTAAGGGCCTTGCCGACACCGCGCTCAAGACCGCGAACTCCGGTTACCTGACCCGTCGCCTGGTCGACGTGGCCCAGGACGTGGTGATCACGGAAGTCGATTGCGGCACGCTCGACGGTCTGACCATGACCCCGATCGTCGAAGGCGGCGACGTGGTCGAACCGCTGCGCGACCGCGTGCTGGGTCGTGTCGTGGCCGAAGATGTGTTCCTGCCGGGCAACGACGAGGATCCGATCGTCACGCGCAACACGCTGCTCGACGAGCAGTGGGTCGTGCGGCTGGAAGAGGCCGGTGTGCAGTCGATCAAGGTCCGCTCCACGATCACCTGCGAAAGCGCGTTCGGCGTGTGCTCGAGCTGCTACGGCCGCGATCTGGGCCGTGGCCACCTGGTCAACCAGGGCGAGGCCGTGGGCGTGGTCGCCGCGCAGTCGATCGGCGAGCCCGGCACCCAGCTGACGATGCGGACGTTCCACATCGGTGGTGCGGCGTCGCGTGCGGCCGCCATCGACAACGTGACGGTCAAGACCACCGGCTCGATCAAGTTCAACAACCTCAAGTTCGTGACCCACGAGAGCGGCAACCTGGTCGCGGTCTCGCGCTCGGGCGAGCTGTCGGTGCTCGACGGTCACGGCCGCGAGCGCGAGCGCTACAAGCTGCCGTACGGCGCGATGATCACTGTCCGTGATGGCGATGCCATCAAGGCCGGTCAGACCGTCGCCAACTGGGATCCGCACAACCACCCGATCGTGTCGGAAGTGGCAGGTTTCATCCGCTTCGTGGACTTCGTCGAGGGCGTCACCGTCATCGAGAAGACCGACGAACTGACCGGTCTGGCGTCGCGCGAGATCACCGATCCCAAGCGCCGCGGTTCGCAGGGCAAGGACCTGCGTCCGATCGTGCGGATCGTCGACAAGGCCGGCAACGACCTCAACATCCCGGGCACCGACCTGCCGGCGCAGTACCTGCTGCCGCCGCGTTCGATCGTCAACCTGCAGGACGGCGATGCCGTCGGCGTGGGCGACGTGGTGACCAAGGTGCCGCAGGAAGCGTCCAAGACCCGCGACATCACCGGTGGTCTGCCGCGCGTGGCCGACCTGTTCGAGGCCCGCAAGCCCAAGGACCCGGCGATCCTGGCCGAGAAGTCGGGCATCGTCAGCTTCGGCAAGGACACCAAGGGCAAGCAGCGCCTGATCATCAAGGGCGCCGACGGCGAGGACCACGAGGAGCTGATCCCCAAGTACCGCCAGATCATCGTGTTCGAAGGCGAGCACGTCGAGAAGGGCGAGACCGTGGTGGACGGCGAGCCGAGTCCGCAGGACATCCTGCGCCTGAAGGGCGTCGAGGAACTGGCGTCGTACCTGACCAAGGAAATCCAGGACGTCTACCGGCTCCAGGGCGTGAAGATCAACGACAAGCACATCGAGGTGATCGTTCGCCAGATGCTGCGCAAGGTCGAGATCACCGATGCCGGCGACAGCCGCTTCCTCCATGGTGAGCAGGCCGAGCGCCAGCGCGTCATCGAGGACAACGCCAAGCTGATCGCACGCAACGAGCTGCCGGCCAAGTTCGATCCGGTCCTGCTGGGCATCACCAAGGCGTCGCTGGCGACCGAGTCGTTCATCTCGGCCGCGTCGTTCCAGGAGACCACCCGCGTGCTCACCGAGGCGGCCGTGCGCGGGACGCGCGACAGCCTGCGCGGCCTCAAGGAGAACGTGATCGTCGGCCGTCTGATCCCGGCCGGTACCGGCCTGGCGTACCACACCCAGCGCCGCCGGGCGGCGTCGGGCCTGACCGAGTCCGAGATGGACACGCTGTCGGGCGGTTCGGTGGCCGAGGACATGGTCGAAACGGCGGCGCCGGTGGCGCTGTCGCCCGATCAGGTCATGCTCGAGGACGCCCCGGTGTCGCAGGTGGCTGACAGCGACGAGAACGCGGGCTAAGATAGCCCACCTTTGGCGGCCCTTCGGGGCCGCCCAGACTCCGAAATGAGGCGCAGGATGCGGCTCGTATTCGGTCCAGGATGGACGGGACGCGTTGTAGGCCGGGTCGACCCTGTGGGCGGCCGGCGGCAGTAGAGCTTGCGTTGACGCGTTGCGTCAGCGCGGGCTATACTTTTTCGTCTGGCAGGCGGCGCGTTCCGTCTGCCTTCGTTTTCACCGGGCCCAGGCCCGATCCACAGACCAGAGACTGATGGCAACGATCAACCAGCTGGTGCGGAAGTCGCGCAGCCCCGAAACCTACAAGAGCAATTCGCCCGCGCTGGCGAACTGCCCGCAGCGCCGTGGCGTCTGCACCCGCGTCTACACCACGACCCCGAAGAAGCCGAACTCGGCGCTGCGCAAGGTCGCCAAGGTCCGCCTGACCAATGGCTACGAGGTCATCTCGTACATCGGCGGCGAAGGCCACAACCTGCAGGAGCACTCGGTGGTGCTGATCCGCGGCGGTCGCGTCAAGGATCTGCCGGGTGTGCGTTACCACACCGTTCGCGGTTCGCTCGACGCTGCCGGCGTCGCGAAGCGCAAGCAGGCACGTTCGAAGTACGGCGCAAAGCGTCCGAAGGGCTGAGGATTAGAGAATGTCGCGTAAAGGAAACACCCCGCAGCGCTCGGTGCTGCCCGACCCGAAGCACGGCAGCGAGACGATCGCCCGCTTCATCAACATGGTCATGAAGAGCGGCAAGAAGTCGGTCGCCGAGAAGATCGTCTACGGTGCGATGGACGTCATCGGTGAGAAGAACCCCGAAGCGCTCGAGCTGGTCGAGAAGGCGCTGGGCAACGTCTCGCCGGCCGTCGAGGTCAAGTCCCGCCGCGTCGGCGGCGCGACCTACCAGGTGCCGGTCGAAGTGCGCGCGTCGCGCCGCATGGCGCTGGCGATGCGCTGGCTGATCGAGTCGGCGCGCAAGCGTGGCGAGAACAGCATGCCGCGCAAGCTTGCCGCCGAGCTGATCGACGCCTCCGAGAACCGGGGCGGTGCGATCAAGAAGCGCGAAGAGACCCACCGCATGGCCGACGCCAACAAGGCGTTCGCGCACTACCGCTGGTAAGCGGATCCGCGGGCTCCGGTTGAACCCGGGGCCCGCCGGCACCCTGCAAGGTGCCTCCAGGCGGTCATTGACCGCACGCAGGACCGACAAGCCGCCGCAAGGCGGCATTCGTCCATTCAAGCGATTTCATCGCGAAGGTGCCCGGGCTCTGTCGGGTCCTTCCACCCAAACGAGAATACTGACGTGGCTCGCACGACTCCCATCGAACGCTACCGCAACTTCGGCATCATGGCTCACATCGATGCCGGCAAGACGACCACCTCCGAGCGCATCCTGTTCTACACAGGCAAGAGCCACAAGATCGGCGAGGTGCATGACGGCGCCGCGACCATGGACTGGATGGAGCAGGAGCAGGAGCGCGGCATCACGATCCAGTCCGCGGCCACCACTGCGTTCTGGAAGGGCATGGACAAGTCTTTCCCCGAGCACCGCTTCAACATCATCGACACCCCCGGGCACGTCGATTTCACGATCGAAGTCGAGCGCTCCTTGCGCGTGCTCGACGGCGCGGTGTTCGTGCTGTGCGCGGTCGGCGGCGTGCAGCCGCAGTCGGAGACGGTGTGGCGCCAGGCCAACAAGTACCACGTGCCGCGCATCGCGTTCGTCAACAAGATGGACCGGACGGGCGCCAACTTCCTCAAGGTCCGCGACCAGCTGAAGTCGCGCCTGGGTGCGGTGCCGGTGCCGATGCAGGTGCCGATCGGTGCCGAGGACGGCTTTGAGGGCGTGGTCGACCTGCTGAAGATGAAGGCGATCCATTGGGACACCGCGTCCCAGGGGCTGAGCTTCGAGTACCGCGACATCCCGGCCGAGCTGCAAGCCCAGGCCGAAGAGGCGCGTGCCTTCATGATCGAGTCGGCCGCCGAGGCCAGCGAAGAGCTGATGGACAAGTACCTCGAGAGCGGTGAGCTGTCCGAAGACGAGGTCGTCAACGGCCTGCGCGAGCGCACGCTCAAGACCGAGATCGTGCCGATGTTCTGCGGCACGGCGTTCAAGAACAAGGGCGTCCAGGCGATGCTCGACGGCGTCATCAAGCTGCTGCCGTCGCCGGTCGACGTGCCGGCGGTCAAGGGCGTGGATGTCGACGACGAGACCAAGGAACTGTCGCGCGAGTCGAGCGACAAGGCTCCGTTCTCGGCGCTGGCGTTCAAGATCATGACCGACCCGTTCGTGGGCTCGCTGACGTTCTTCCGCGTCTACTCCGGTGCATTGAACGCGGGCGACCAGGTCCTGAACTCGGTCAAGGGCAAGAAGGAGCGCATCGGCCGTCTGTTGCAGATGCACTCCAACAATCGCGAAGAGATCAAGGAAGTGCTGGCCGGCGATATCGCCGCGGCGGTGGGTCTGAAGGACGTCACCACCGGCGACACGCTGTGCGCGCAGGATGCGCCGATCGTGCTCGAGCGCATGAGCTTCCCCGAGCCGGTGATCTCGATGGCCGTCGAGCCCAAGACCAAGTCCGACCAGGAGAAGATGGGCCTGGCGCTCGGTCGCCTGGCGCAGGAGGATCCGTCCTTCCGCGTGCGCACCGACGAAGAGTCGGGCCAGACCATCATCTCGGGCATGGGCGAGCTGCACCTGGACATCATCGTCGACCGCATGAAGCGCGAGTTCAACGTCGAGGCCAACGTCGGCAAGCCGCAGGTGGCCTACCGCGAGACGATCCGCAAGTCGGTGAAGTCCGAAGGCAAGTTCGTGCGTCAGTCGGGCGGTAAGGGTCAGTTCGGTCACGTGTGGCTGGAGATCTCGCCGCAGGAACCGGGTACCGGTTACGAGTTCGAGAACGCCATCGTCGGCGGCGTCGTGCCCAAGGAGTACATCCCGGCGGTCGACAAGGGCATCCAGGAAGTGCTGGCCAACGGCATCATGGCCGGTTACCCGATCGTGGACGTCAAGGTCCGGCTGGTCGACGGCTCCTACCATGAAGTCGACTCGTCGGAAATGGCGTTCAAGATCGCCGGCTCGATGGGCTTCAAGGAAGGCTTCAACAAGGCCAGTCCGGTGCTGCTCGAGCCGATCATGAAGGTCGAGGTCGTCAGCCCCGAGGATTATCTGGGCGACGTGATGGGCGACGTCAGCCGCCGTCGCGGCATCCTGCAGGGCCAGGACGACAGCCCGTCGGGCAAGATCATCAACGCGATGATCCCGCTGGGCGAGATGTTCGGTTACGCCACGCAGCTGCGCTCGATGTCGCAGGGCCGCGCGACCTTCACGATGGAGTTCGACCACTACGCGGAAGCGCCGGCGAACATTGCCGAGACCGTCACCAAGAAGTAAGCCGTGCTTCGCAATCCGGGATTCGTGATGACCAGCCAATCGGCTGTTAAGCATCGAAAAAACACGGATCCCGCTTGTCGCGAATCACCAACCACGCATTACGAATTACGGAGTTATTACGATGGCAAAGGGTAAGTTCGAGCGCACCAAGCCCCACGTGAACGTGGGCACGATTGGTCACGTCGACCACGGCAAGACGACGCTGACGGCGGCGCTGACGAAGATCGGCGCCGAGCGTTTCGGCGGCGAGTTCAAGGATTACTCCTCGATCGATGCG
>NZ_JBDJMI010000040.1:0-15168 GCF_039673825.1 Luteimonas sp. TWI662
GGTGGCCTGCATGCGCAAGCTGCTGACCATCCTCAACGCCATGCTTCGAGACAACGCCAGATTCCGACTCGAAACGCCTGTTGCGGCTTGACCTCCAACACCGTTGCTCCCCCGCGCTGCGGGGGAGGTGAACTGCGCGCTGTGCCGCTTCGCACCCTCCACCGTTGACGGGGCATTGCGCCCTTCACGGGTGGAAGGCTGGGATGGGGGCGCTCTTCGGCGCGAGCTCCGTGCCCCCCGCCCGACGCGCTGCGCGCGTGCACCTCCCCCGCGCTGCGGGGGAGGTGCCAGGCGGCGGTTCTTCAGTTGGCCTGGCGGGCCACTGCGACCGGGAGCGTCAGCGCGGTGCGCTGTGGACCGAGCGCGCCGCCGACCGGCTCGAGCGTGACCTCACCGAAGCGCCAGCTGCCGTCGGCCGGCAGGCTGCGCGCGTCGACCGTGATGCGCAGGCTGACGCTGGCACCGGCCGGCACCCGCAGCTGCGCCGGCATGGCCGTCGCCGTGACGCCGGCAACGCGCACCCGCCAGGTCGAGGCCTGGGCATGCGGATTGCGGAACGTGCGCACGAAGCTGCAGCGGGTCTGGCAGTTGCGGTTGGCCAGGCCCGGCTGGTTGAGATTGGCGACATCGCCGCCCTGCGCCGGGTTGGCCGCCAGATAGCGCGCACCGGTCTCGTGCATCAACAGACCGGCCTCGGCCGCGCGGTCGACGCGGATGCGGCCGCTGCCGCGATCGAACGGCGTGCCGGGCGTGACTTCGTCCTCGGTGTAGACCAGGGTCTTGGCGGTCAGCGCCAGCGCCGATTTGATCTCGGGCACCGACCAGTCCGGCCGCGCCTGGCGCAGCAGCGCGGCGGCGCCGGCGTGGTGCGGCGAGGCCATCGACGTGCCGTTCATCAGGCCCAGTGCGTTCTCGTACCCGGTGATGGTCTCACCGGCCACCGTGGCCAGGATCGACACGCCGGGCGCGACCACGTCGGGCTTGAGCAGGTTGAAGGTGCCGGCCGGCCCGCGCGAGCTGAAATCGCCGAGCGCGTCGGGCACATTGGGCGTGGCCAGCGGCGGGTAGCCGATGCCGGCGGTGGCGTTGGGCCGTGTTGCGGCGAAATCGCGCAGCGCGTTGCCCTCGGCCTGGGTCACCGAGAACACCGGCACGGTCGCGCCCGGCACCGACGGCACCAGGCCGCCCTCGGCGTTGTTGGCGATCAGCACCGCGACCGCGCCGGCCGCGGCCGCGTTGGCGGCCTTGTCGGAGAACGCGCAGCTGCCGCGGCGCACGACCGCGATCGCGTTCTGGAACGTACCCGCAGCGTAGGCGCTGCAACCGTCGGTGCCCCCGTCGATGCCGGCGCTGACCCGCAGGCGTGTCGTGCCGGGAATGCTCGCGGTGTGCGGCGTGCCGCCGGTGCCTTCGGTCAGCAGGATCAGCGACAGCGGCTCGGGCACCGGCGCCGGGCCCGTGACCTGCAACGCGGAGGCGAATGCGCCGCGGCCATGCTGGGCCGCGCCCGTCGAGGCGACCCAGGGTTCGAGGTGGCCCATGCTGTTGGCGGCCGGACCGCTGTTGCCGGCCGAGGCCGCGACATAGATGCCGGCCTCGCTCGCCGACAGGAACGCCAGCGAGACCGCCTCGCTCCACGGCTGGCCGCCGCCGCCGATCGAGTAGTTGATGACGTCGACGATGCCGTCGGCGAGCGCCTGCTCGACCGCGGCCACCGCCGAGACGTTGGGACACAGGCCCCGGCCATCCGACAGGCGCGTGTAGCAGATGTCGAAGGCGACGATGTTCGCGCGTGGCGCCACGCCGGAGATCGCACGCGAGTTACCGCTGAAGACCACGTTGCGACGGTTGCCGGCGACGGTGGAGGCCACGTGGCTGCCGTGGCTGTTGGTGTCGCCGAAGCCGGGTTCCTCGCGGATGCCCTCGCGGCCGCAGGTCAGCCCCGGGGCCTCGCACACGAAGTCGTAGCCGCCGATCAGCTTGTCGTTGCAGCGGCCGGCATCGATGCCGCCGGGCGCGCAAGTGCCCAGGTAGGTGCCGCTACCGAGCGGATTGATGTGGACGTAGCCGTCGACCGGGTCGACCGCCGAGAACGAGGGCGAACCGAAGTTGATGCCCGAATCGAGGATGCCGACCACGACGCCCTCGCCTTTCAGCGCGCCCAGGCCGCCGATCGCCCCGTTCCACAAAGCCGGTGCGCCGATCAGGCCGGGCCCGGTATCGGTATCGAGCGCGTACTCGCGGTAGGGCTCGACGAAGCGCACGTCGCTGCGCGCGGCGACCTTCGCCGCCTCGGCAGGCGCCAACTCGACGACGAGGCCGTTGATCGCATGCTGCATCCGGCGCTCGACCCTGAGCGACCGGCCCAGGTCCAGCGCGATGCCGCTTTCGACTTCGCGCTGGCGCCGCTGCAGATAGCCGACGTAGCTGCGCGCCGGGGCACTGCGCACGTCCAGGCGCTGGCCCTCGCGGCGCTTGGCCGGCGCCGCCAGCCCGGCGACGCCGCCGGAGTAGCCGGCCAGGGCCGGATCGTCCAGGACCACGATGTAGCGCCCCGGGCCTTGCGCGGCCGGCGCGGGCGATGCACCGCGCGGCGTGGCGGCAGAAGCGACCGGGGCCGTGCCCAGCAGCGCGCCCACGCCCTGACGGGCCGATTGCAGCGCCTGCCGGGCCGCGGGCTCGGCGCCGGGAATGACGGTACTTGCGGCGGCGACGGCGACGACGCCGAGCAGGACCGAAGCCCCGCCGAGTGTGCGGATACGTGACATGCGAAAGCTCCCCTTTTCAGATGACGGTGATTCACCGGTGACCTGCCCGGCGCGCACGGCATGGCTGCCGTCCCCGCCCGACCTTCTCGATGCCGCCGCGCCCCCCCTGGCTCGCTGCGTCCCCCTGCTTCCGCTTCCGTGTATACCGCGTCCGGGCCGTGGCCGCATCCTGCACTGCGGCCGATTCGCCCCGGCGCCCCCCATCAATGCCGATGGCATGCCCTAGACTCGTCGGGCGCCGGACCGGCGCGCTGCCTGCCCGAGTCGCCCGATGCCCAGCCCCCGCTACGCCGTGTTCGGCCATCCTGTCGCCCATTCGCTGTCGCCGCGGATCCATGCTGCGTTCGGGCAGCAGACCGGCATCGCGATCGACTACACCGCGATCGATGCCGCGCCTTCGGCCTTCGCCGAGGCGGTGACGGCCTTCGCGACATCGGGAGGCGCCGGCGCCAACGTCACGCTGCCGCTGAAAGAGGCGGCGTTCGCGCTGGCCGACACGCAGTCCGAACGCGCGCAACGCGTGGGCGCGGTCAATACGCTGGTGCGCCGCGGCGCGACCTGGCATGGCGACAACACCGACGGCGCGGGCCTGGTCCGCGACCTGACCGATCGCCACGGCCTCGACCTGCGCGGGCGCCGGACGTTGCTGATCGGCGCAGGCGGCGCGGCGCGCGGAGTCGCCGGGGCGCTGCTGGAGGCTGGCGTCGACGGCCTGACGATCGTCAACCGCACGCCCGAGCGCGCCGACGCCCTGGCCGATGCGCTCGGCGAGCCCGGGCGGGTGCATCCGCGCTATCTCGAACGCGTCGGCGAGTCGGGGGAGTTCGACCTGATCATCAACGCCACCTCCGCCGGACGCGACGGCAGCTTCCCGGCCTTGCCGCGCGCATTGGTGGGCATGCGCACCGCCGCGGTCGACCTCAATTACGGCGAAGCTTCGGTGCCATTCCTGGCCTGGGCGCGTGCCCACGGCGTGCGCGATGCGATCGACGGACTGGGCATGCTGGTCGAGCAGGCGGCCGAGAGCTTTTTGCTCTGGCACGGTGTGCGGCCGGAGACCGATCCGGTGTTCGCGGCGCTGCAGGCGCGCAACGTCGCGCTGGTCAGCGCGGACTAGAAGGCCATGACGATGGATGTCCATGCCCTGTTGATGTCGATGGTCCTGCAGTTGCCTGCGCGCGTGCCGCTGCTGATCGCGCTCGGTGTCGCGCTCGTACTGGTCCTGCGTCAACGCAACGTAGACCCACCGGCGGTGCGGCTGGCGGCCTGGGGGTTCGGCGTGATGTTGGCTGCCCAGTTGCTCGCGGCGGGCACCTATCCACTGGTGCAGGCCTATATCACCGTCGCCGCGCTGCCGTTCGCGGCGACGGGCCTGTTCTACGGCGTTGTCAGCGTCAGCCTGGCGATGATCGAGGCGGCCGGCCTGATCCTGCTGGCCCTGGCGGTCGTACGCCGGCGCCGCTGACGCCGCGCCATGGAGTGTCGTCCGGCTTGCGCGGCGTGCTGCATCGCGCCGTCGATCACCTCGCCGATCCCCGGCATGCCCGACGGCAAGCCAGCCGGCGTGGCGTGCGTGCAGCTCGACGAGTCGCTGCGCTGCCGGCTGTTCGGCCGCCCCGAACGGCCTGCGTTCTGCAGCTCGCTGCGCCCGGCCCAGGACATGTGTGGCGGGTCGCGGGACGCGGCGTTCGCACTGCTCGAGCATCTGGAGCGGGCGACCACACCGTGAACCGTCAGCGGTAGCGCGCCTCGAGCAGGTCGAGGTCGCGGACCAGCCGGCGGGCGATCTCGTCGGAGATCCGCCGATGACGGGCGAGGCTGTAGATGCATTCGCGCTCGGCCGCGACGGCCGCGATGCGCAACGCGCGCTCGGCGTCGTCGGCGCGGCGCAATTCCTCGGCATCGATGCCGCCGCCGGCCTCGCGGCGCAGCCGGTCCTGGTACAGCGCCATGACCCGGACCGCGGCGCTGGCATAGAGGTCGGGGTCGGATTTGGCGCCAGGCAGCGCATGCTGCGCGCGCTCCACGGCCGCCACCGCGGCGACCGCGCCCTCGTGTCGGGCCAGGTCCATCTCGCGGTCGCCTTCGCCCTCGACCGGCACGGTGAGCCCGCGCAGCAGCCGCGGCAGCACCAGGCTGCCGAGCAGCAGGGAGATCAGGATCACCGCCGCTGCCAGGAAGATCGCCAGGTCGCGCGCCGGGAACGGCGTGCCGTCATACAGCGCCAGCGGCAGCGTCAGCACGCCCGCCAGCGTGATCGCGCCTCTCACGCCGGCCAGCGACATCGCCGCCACCAACCGCCATTCGGGCCACTGCCGCCGCGCGCCGTTGCGCGACAGCGCGATGCGCAACGTCACCCACACCCAGGCAAAACGCAGCGCGAACAGGCCGGCGTAGATCGCCAGCACGTAGACCACCAGCCACCACGGGGTGACGTGGCCGGCCTCGCGCACCGTGCTCACCGCGCGGTCGACGATCCACGGCAACTGCTCGCCCAGCAGCACGAAGATGATGCCGTTGAGCGAGAACTGCACCGTGTCCCAGACCGCGGCACGCTGCACCCGGGTCGTCGCCAGGGCGCGGCCGCTGAGCTCGACATAGCTCATCGTGATGCCGGCCGCGACCGCAGCGAGGATGCCCGATGCGCCGATCTGCTCGGCCAGCAGGTAGGCGCCGAACGGGGTGAGCAGGCTGATCAGGATCGGCGTACCCGCCTCCTCGCCGAACACGCGCGAGACCAGCGCATGCCCGCGGTTGATCGCGATGGTCAACGCCGCGCCGACCGCGACGCCGGCCAGCGCCAGCCACAGGAAGGTCAGCGAGGCGGAGAGCAGCGAGAAGCCGCCAGTCAGCGCCGCCGCCACCGCGAAGCGGAAGCACACCAGGCCCGAGGCGTCGTTGAGCAGCGACTCGCCCTCCAGGATGTGCATCACGCGCGAGGGAATCGGCGCACGCGCGGCGATCGACGACACCGCGACCGGATCGGTCGGCGACAGGATCGCGGCCAGCGCGAACGCCACCGCCAATGGCATCGCCGGGATCATCCAGTGGATCAGCAGGCCGGCGCCCAGCACCGTGAACACCACCAGCCCCAGCGCCAGCTGCAGGATCACGCCGCGGTCGCGGAACAGGCCGCTCTTGGGGATCCGCCAGCCATCGAGGAACAGCAGCGGGGGCAGGAAGAGCACGAAGAACAGATGCGGGTCGAGCGCGACGCCCCGCCCGAACACGCCGGCGATCGTCGCGCCCAGCGCGATCTGCACCACCGGCAGCGGCAGCGGCAGCCAGCGCTGCAGCACGCGGGTCAGGTAACCGCTCACGACGACGGCCAGCAGCATCACCAGGACGACTTCGATCGAATGCATGGGCGGTCGGCAGCACGCGGCGCAGGAGTCCACCACGATAACGCTGTCGGTCGATCACGGGGAGCGCATCGCGTGCGTGCCCGTGTCTCGATATAGCCCGCGTGCATGCACAGGCTGCGGGCAACCCGGCAGCTGGTCCGCTCAAGAACGCGCCTGCCTTGGAAAGCGTTGAAGCGCGACTTCGGTGCGCCGCGGATCGTCGGCCGGACGCCACGCGTCCCGCTCGCCCGAACAGAGGTCAAAAACCGGGGTCAGAGTGCAATTTCGCCTCGCGAAATTGCACTGTGACCCCGCGAATGAAGCCGTCGACGACATCGCCCAACGCTGCGAGCCCCTAGAATCGAACGTCCCCACACCGCTGTGCCCGACGATGACCAATCCGCTGCTCGACTTCTCCGGCCTGCCCCATTTCGACGCGATCGCACCGGCGCACGTGCAGCCGGCCATCGATGCGCTCGTCGCCGAGGCCGAGGCGGCGCTGGCGGTCGCGGGGCGGACCCAGCCGGTGGGCTGGGAGCAGGTCGTCGTCCCGCTCGAGGAGGCGACCGAACGGCTGGGGCGCGCCTGGAACCAGGTCTCGCATCTCAATGCCGTCGTCAACACGCCTGAGCTGCGCGCCGCCTACAACGCCGCGCTGCCGAAGGTCACCGCGTTCTTCAACGCCCTCGCACAGGACGAGGCGCTGTATGCCCAGTACCGGCGCCTGTCCGACGAGGCCGATGCGCTCGGGCTCGACCCGCTGCGCCGGCGGGTGATCGCTCATGCGCTGCGGGACTTCCGCCTCGGCGGTGCCGCGCTCGACGCCCAGGACAAGGCACGGCTGGCGGCGGTCCGCCAGGAACTCGCCGCGCTGTCGGCGCAGTTCTCCGAACACGTGCTCGACGCGACCGACGCATTCTCGCTGCATGTCGACGATGTCGCGCGGCTCGCCGGCCTGCCTGAGGATGTCGTCGCCGCGGCGCGCGCGACCGCCGAGAAAGCCGGCCAGTCCGGCTGGACGCTCACGCTGCAGATGCCCTGCTACCTGCCGGTGCAGACCTATGCCGAGGATCGCGCGCTGCGCGAGACGCTGTACCGCGCCTACGGCCTGCGTGCGTCCGAAGCCGGGCCGGCGGCGCGCGACAACGGCCCGTTGATCGCCCGGATCCTGACGCTGCGCGCCGAGCAAGCCGCGTTGCTGGGCTTCGACGATTACGCCAGCCTGTCGCTGGCGACCAAGATGGCGGTTTCGCCGGGCGACGTGCTCGCCTTCCTGCGCGACCTCGCGGCGCGCGCCCGCCCGCATGCCCAGCACGACCGCGATGCGCTCGAGGCGTTCGCGCGCGACACGATGGGCCTGGACGCGTTGCAGCCCTGGGATGTCGCCTTCGCCGCCGAACGGCTGCGCCAGGCACGTTACGACTACTCGGCGCAGACGGTGAAGCAGTACTTCACGCAAGACCGCGTGCTCGCCGGCCTGTTCGACCTGATCCACGCCCTCTACGGCCTGCGCGTCGCGCCCGACAGCGCCCCGGTCTGGCACCCGGACGTGCGCTTCTACCGGCTGGTCGATGGCGACGGCACGCTGGTCGGGCAGTTCTATCTCGACCTGTACGCGCGCGAAGGCAAGCGCGGCGGCGCGTGGATGGACGATGGCCGCAACCGCCGCGCGAGTGGCGATCGCGTGCAGACGCCCCTGATCTACCTGGTATGCAACTTCGGCCGCGGCGCCGATGGGCGCCCGGCGACGTTCACCCACGGCGAGGTGACCACGCTGTTCCATGAGATGGGCCACGGCCTGCACCAGTTGCTGACTGCAGTCGGCGAGTTGCCGATCGCCGGCATCAACGGCGTGGAGTGGGACGCGGTGGAACTGCCGAGCCAGTTCATGGAGAACTTCTGCTGGGAATGGCCGCGCGTCGAAGCGATGACCGCGCACGTGGAGACCGGCGCGCCGCTGCCGCGCGATCTGTTCGACCGCATGCTGGCCGCGCGCAACTTCCACAGCGGCCTGCAGACGCTGCGCCAGATCGAGTTCGCCCTGTTCGACATGCAATTGCACGCCGGCTTCGACCCTGCCCAGGACGACGCGCTGTCCTTGCTCGAGCGCGTGCGCGACGAGGTCGCGGTGCTGCGCACGCCGGCCTGGCACCGGTTCCCGCACCAGTTCGCGCACATCTTCGCCGGCGGCTATGCAGCGGGCTACTACAGCTACAAATGGGCGGAAGTCCTCAGCGCCGACGCCTACGCCGCGTTCGAGGAAACTCCGGATCAGCTGGCGCAGACCGGTGCGCGGTTCCGCGACGAGATCCTGGCGCGCGGCGGCAGCCGCGATGCGGCCGACAACTTCCGCGCCTTCCGCGGCCGCGACCCCGATATCGCGGCGCTGCTGCGGCACAGCGGCATGGCCGCCTGAGCCCCACGCCGGACGGTCGCACCGACTTGCGCTCGCACTGCGCCACCGTCACGCGGCCGTGCGACCATGCGCGCGGTTGACCTCTGGATCGCATCCATGCGCCTGCTCGTCCTGTTGTGCTCGCTCGCCATGCCCATCGTCGGCTGGCTGTCGCAGACCGGTGCATTCGGGCCCGACCAGGCCGCGGTGTCGGGACGCTACCCGACGCTGCTGGTCGCGGCGGGCTATGCGTTCTCGATCTGGGGCCTGATCTTTGTGCTCGACATCGTCTACGCCGCCTGGCAGGCGACCGGGGCGCGTCGTCACGATGCGCTGCTGGCACGCATCGCCCCGGTCGCCGCACTGGGGTTCGCGCTGACCACGATCTGGATGCCGTTGTTCTCGGCCGGTCAATTCATCGCCTGCGTGGCGGTGATCGTCGGCGCACTCGCTTGCCTGGCCTGGTGCGCGGTCCAGCTGTCGGACGGCAATGCCGCGCGCGGCCGGCGCATCGCCTGGTTGGCGTTGTCGCTGCACGCGGGTTGGTTGTCGCTGGCCGCCTTCCTCAACGTCGCGCAGACGATCGTGGCCTACCAATGGCTGTCGCCATCGCGCATGCTCGGCTGGAGCCTGGCGTTGTGGGCGATTGCGGCGGCGCTGCTGCTCGCGCTCAACGCCCGCATGCGCGGCAACCCGGCCTATGCGGCGGTCGCGCTGTGGGGCCTGTTCGCGGTGTGGATCAAGCAGACGGACTGGCCGCTGGCCGGGGCGACGACATCGGCTTGGGTGACGCTGGGCATCGCGACGCTGCTGGTGATCCAGACCGTCGTGCTGCGGCTGCGGCAGCGCACCGCCTGACTGGGTCTCAGGCGCCTGTTCACGCTCTGCAGGGGATCGGCGCGGCATCGTAGACGCCCCCGTTCCCAGGAGCCCGTCATGTCCTGCCGCCTGCTTGCCGCCGCGCTCGGCGTGGCGATCCTGCCTGCTGTCGCGACCGCGCAGGTCAGCACCAGTGCACTGGAGCCGGTGGGCGAACCGCCAGCGCTGTCGTCGCAGACAGGACGCCAGACCGGGGTGGTGACCTACGACCGCGCCGATGGCCAGCAGGTGATCATCCGCTCCTACGAGCCGCGTCCGGCGACGACGAGCCCCTACCGGGTCGATTTCGCCGCGCTCGATGCCGATGGCGACGGCTACATCAGCCGCGCCGAGGCGCGCGCCCACCCCACGCTGTCGGCCGAGTTCGACGCGGTGGACAGCAATCGCGACGGTCGCCTCAGCCGCGAGGAACTCGCAGGCTGGCTGCGCTAGCCTAGTCGGCCGGCCGTCGTGGCCGGTACCGGAGACCAGGCGTGACCCATCCCGATCCGACCCACCGGGCCGAGCCCGTATCGCGTACGCCGATGTTGATCGGCGCGGTGTTCGTGCTGCTGGGCGGCATCTTCATCGGAGCGCTGAGCACGACGGTCATGCTGCGCACGAGCATCGGCTCGGCTGGCGACCTCAAGGCGCGCGAGGCGATCCGCCTGCAGGGGCTGCTGGTCGCCGACGACGGACGGCTGGACCCGGCGCAGACCGCCGAGCGCGCAACCGCCGCTTTCGCGCACAGCTTCGTGGTCAGCGCGGCGGCGCTCGATGCGGTCGCCTCGCTCGATGATCGCCAACGCATGCTCGACATCGCCCGGTGGCTGGTCGAGACCGACGCGCTGGCCGACCGACACGATGCCGTTTCTCGGTGGGCCCAGGCCGCGGCGCACTGCCTGGTCGCGACCCCCGAACAACCGCGCACTGCCGCCAACTGCGTCCGCGACGCGATGCCCAGCGACGTGCCGCGTCCCGACCGCGGCGACTGATCCGCATGACCGCGCGATGCGCGCCTGTCGTTGCCGTTCGCGCACGACGCCAGCTTTGCGGTTAGGAAAACGCCCGGCCTGTGCCGGGCGTTTCGCACATCACGCGGCGCGCAGCGATCAGTCGCGCGACTGGCTGATGACGCGTCCGTCCTGCGGATCGAGCCTGAGATCGACACGCTGGCCTTCCTTCGTGTCCGCTTCGGCCTCCCACAGGCCGTCATCGAACTTCACGTCCTCGATCTTGGTGAAGCCGGCGGCGGTGAGCTTGGCGCGGATATCGGCCTCGCCCAGCGTCGTTGCGCCGGCATTGTCGGGATACACGCGACCGGTGGCCGGATCCAGGCGGACGTCGATCTTGCGCCCGTTGGCGTCCTTGACGTCGGCCTTCCACAGGCCGTCCTTGAACTCGAGATCGGTCACGTCGGTATAGCCGCCGTCGGTCAGCGCGGCGCGGACCTGGGCGCTGGTCATCGCGTCCTGCGCCAGGGCAGCACCGGCGGTCAGGGACAGGGCGAGCGCCAGGCCGCGGATCAGGGTCGTCTTCATCGAAAGGCTCCTGCGTAGGGGTCGGCCGAGTCTTCTTTGAGCTGCGCGAAGCAGCGGTGAACGACGGTCGCCGATGGCGGGCGCGGTTCATAGACACGGCGACGACCGAAACCGACATGAAGCCCTGGGCCGGGCTACACGCCCCCCCGCACCTTGCCGCCAGCGGCGAAACACGGGACGAACGGCAGGAGGACTATCCTCGCCGCCGGCCTCCACGCACCGCCGCCCTCATGACGTCCAGCGATATCCAAGTCCTCCTCATCGCCCTTGCCAGCGTCGTCGTGCTGGTGCTCCTGATCGTGGCGCGGCCCCGGCTCCATCCCCTGCTGGCGCTCCTGCTGGTGTCGTTCGGCGCGGGCCTGGCCACCGGCATGCCACTGGACGCCCTGGTGCATGCCGTGAGCAACGGTGCCGGCAAGACGCTCGGCGCCGTCGGCCTGGTGGTGGCGCTGGGCGCCATGCTGGGCAAGGTACTCGCGCAGGCGGGCGTGACGGACGCGCTGGCCAATGCCATCCTGCGGCGTGCCTCGCCGCGCGTGCTGCCCTGGGCGATGGCAGGCGTGGCCTTCATCATCGGAATCCCGATGTTCTTCGAAGTCGGGCTGGTGATCCTGCTGCCGCTGATCTTCGGCGTGGCCCGCAAGCTCGAGTCCCACGGCGGGAATCGCGGTTCGGCCTATGTGTATGTGGGGGTGCCGGTGATCGCGGCGCTGGCCGCGATGCACGGCATGGTGCCGCCGCATCCCGGGCCGCTGACCGCAATCGCCACCCTGGGCACCAGCGTGGGGGCGACCATGCTCTACGGCTTCATCGCCGCGATCCCGGCCATCGTCCTGGCGGGACCTGTCTACGGCATGTTCATCGCGCCGCGCATGTCGGTGCGGCCCGACGCCGCCCTGCTCGATCACGAGGCCGCAGCCGCAGACGACACGGCGCCGGCGCGGCACGCACCGCCGGGACTGGGGCTTGGCATCGTCGTGGCGCTGGCACCCGCGCTGCTCATGCTGTGCCACGCAGTGGCGGAAGTGCTGCTCCCCGAGGGTTCGACCGTGCTGCACGTGGCGGCCTTCGTCGGCCATCCGATCGTCGCCATGCTGCTGGGCGTGGGGCTGGCCATGGTGGTCCTGCGGCCGGGCGCGCCTGCGGCAGTGCGCACAGCGCTGGGCGAGAGCGTCAAGCCGGTGGCCGGCGTGCTGCTGATCATCGCGGGCGGGGGTGCCTTCCAGCAGGTGCTGACCGATGCACGGGTCGGCGATGCGATCGTGCACATGAGTCAGCAGCTGGCCCTGTCGCCGCTGCTGCTGGGCTGGCTGATCGCGATGCTGCTGTCGGTCTCCACCGGCTCGGCCACCGTGGGCGTGGTCGGCGCGGCAGGGCTGCTGGCGCCGCTGGGCGCGGCCGAGCCTACGCTCAACCTGCCACTGCTGGCGCTGTCCATCGGCTGCGGCTCGCTGTTCTTCAACTATGCCAACCACGCGGGCTTCTGGTTGGTGAAGGAGTCCTTCGGCATGAGCATGGGCGAGGCGACGAAGACCATTTCGGTGGTGCAGTCGATCGTGTCGCTGGTCGGGCTGTGCATGGTGCTGCTGATGAATCTGCTGCCGCCGTTGGTCTGACACGACGCCACGACCGGTTGCGAGATCGCGCACGGACCGCGGTGAGGCCGAAACGATCGAACGGCCAAGCCGGAAGCTCCATTTTCCCTGAGCCGATTCGGCCTGTGTCGGTGGTGCGCCGAGCGGTTGAGAGATCAGAGCAAGAGCGTGTCGCGCAAACGCCGCAGCACCGGCTCGAGTGCGTCCACCGGCACCGACCCCAGTGCCAGCCGTAGCGCGTGCGGTGCATGACGGCCGGTCGCGTACGCCTCGGCCTTGGAGACGGCGATGCCGCGCTCGGCCAGCGCCTCGGTGGCGCCATCCATGCGCAGGTCCTCGGGCAGGCGCAGCCACAGGAACGGCGATGCAGGATGCGCGCGCACGTCGAGGCCGGCGAGCGCATCGGCCGCGATCGCCTGGCGTCGGTGCGCATCGTGGCGCAAGGCGATCTCCTGCTGCGCGACCGTGCCGTCGGCAATCCAGCGCGTCGCCATCGCGGTCACCAGACTCGGCAGGCTCCAGTGGCTGGCCCGGATCACGGCCTTGACCCGGACCGCGCAGGCTTGCGGCACGACGACGTAGCCGAAGCGCAGACCGCTGGCCAGGCTCTTGGACAGGCTGGCGATGTGGAACGTGCGTTCGGGCGCCAACGTCGCCAGCGCGACCGGTGCCGGGTCCGCAAGCCAGGCATAGGCCGCAGCGCGCGGCTGCGCGCACATGCCTGGGCCGAACATCGCGGCCGAACGATCGCGCACGACCGCTGCGACATCCAACGCGAGGACGGCAAGGTCGTCGCGCGCATGGCCAGCAAGGTCATGACGCTGCGCGGCGAGCACGCCCAGGGCCGCTGAGGCGACCGCCCGCACGAGGCTGCGCCCAGATCAGGCCGCCGTCAGCAGGCGCAGGTCGTCGACGAATCCGGCATAGGCCTGGGCCTGCGCGACAGGATCGCCCTGGCGCAGCACCCACGACGGATGCACGGTGGCGAAGGCGCGCACGCCGTCCTCGCGTGTGCGCCACAGCCCGCGCTCCTCGGTCAGCCGCACGCCCGGCCCGAACACCGCGCGCGCGGCCGTCGCGCCCAGGCAGACGATACGCTCGGGCCGCACCTGCGCGATCTCGGCGCGCAGCCAACCGTTGCAGGCCTCGATGTGGGCGACATCAGGACGCCGATGCAGCCGCCGCTTGCCGCGCGGCTCGAACCGGAAATGCTTGACTGCATTGGTCAGGTAGAGCGAGCCGCGGTCGATGCCCAGCTCATCGAGCGCGCGCGAAAACACCCGCCCCGCGGGCCCGACGAACGGCCGGCCCGACAGATCCTCTTCGTCGCCCGGCTGCTCGCCGACGATCATCGTGCGGGCATCGCTCGGCCCTTCGCCGAACACCACCTGCGTCGCCGGTTGCCACAACGGACACCGCCGGCAGTCGCGCGCGGCCTCGCGCAGCGCGTCCACGCCATCGGGCGTGGGGGCGGGCGACGCGGGCACGGCCGGGATGCGCCGACGGGGCGCCTGATGTTCGCGCTCGGCCATCTCACGCACGCGCACGCCCGCCTCGCGCACCAGCCCCGGCAGCAATGCGGTCTCGGGCAGGTGCTTCCAGTACTTCTGCGGCATCTCGGCGCGCATCATCGTGGTGTTGAGCCGGGCCGGATTGAAGATGTTGGCGTAGTAGGTCCGCCACAGGTCTTCGCGCGCGTCCTCGGCCGGCGCATCGGCGCGCGTGCCGCCCGGCGCGAACGCCAACGTGCGGCCGTCCCACAGCGCGCTGCGGTATGGCGTCACGATCGCCCAGCGCATGCCGGCGAAGCGGCGCGCGAAGAACGGCGCGACCCGATCGACGATCCAGTGGTCGGGCTCGAACCAGGCGACGTATTCCTCGTCGGCGCCAGGGACGGCGCGGAAGCGCACGAAGGCCTTCATCTTGTGGGTATCACGGCGCACGGCCTGGGCCATCGTGCGTGCGCGGTGCACGTCGGGGTCGGCCGCGCGCAGCAGCAACGCGCGCTCGCCCTGCGCGATGCGCCAGAGCATGCGATAGAGCAGGCCGTGGCGGTCATCGGCGCGATGGCAGAGCACGGCATCGGCGAGACTCAGGAACTCGGACGGCACCCGCGGCGCGCTGTGTTGCGGCGGCAGCGCGGCGAGGTCGAGGCCGCCCAGCAACGATCCCTGCGCACCCCCGTTCCAGTCGAGCTGCTCGGGCGGCAGACCGGCGCGCAGCGCGGCACGCGCTGCGCTTCGCCAGGCACTGGCGTCCCAGGGCGGATCGACCGTCGCGGTCACGCGTGTGTGGCTGGACAACGACGTCGTCGTCATCGCATTCTCGCCCGTGCGCCGCGATGCGCTTGTCGCCTTCCCCCGCTGACGGGGGAAGGCCGGGATGGGGGCACGCCCACGACACACTGCGATCGGTCCGAGCGCCCCCACCCAACCCTCCCCCGTGCACGGGGGAGGGCGGCACAGGCGCGTTCGCCGCCGCGATGCGCTTGTCGCCTTCCCCTGCTGGCGGGGGAAGGCCGGGATGGCGGCACGCCCACGACACGCTGCGATCGGACCGAGCGCCCCCACCCAACCCTCCCCCGTACACGGGGGAGGGCGGCACAGGCGCGTTCGCCGCAACGATGCGCTTGTCGCCTTCCCCCGCTGGCGGGGGAAGGCCGGGATG
>NZ_JBDJMI010000041.1:0-13976 GCF_039673825.1 Luteimonas sp. TWI662
AGCCCTCCGACTGTCAAAACGAAAAGCCAGATCGTGTTTCGCGATCCGCCGCCCCTTGCAGAGTGGCGCGCGAACCGACGCAAGCCCACTTCACCCGCACCCGGCACGTCAGGCTCTTCGCCGAGGGGCCCGACGCTGCATTGAGCATGCTCCGCTCGACGGCAAACCAAAGGCGCCCACCAGGGCGCCTTTTTAGTGCAGTCGGGGCGCCTTCGATGACGACGGTGTTTTGAGCTCAAGAAGTTTGATGGGTCCGAACGCGGGCGCCATCTTGTCTTCAGCAACCGAGTATCGCTGGACGAGATCTTGGCTCCAGGCTTCTGCATCGATGATGGCGCTCTCCAGCCGATCATGGCAGTCGGCTTCCGCCTCGGGCGATATCGCCTCCCTCGCACGCTTCAACGCGTTCAGACGCTGCTCCAGCGCTGCGAACCGCCTCCCGCGGCGCGTTGCCCACTCCTTGGGTGACCACTCTCCGGGCGTGGGGTGGTGCTCGGAGAATTCCTCCAACGCCCGCTCTGCGCGCCCAAGGTTTGCCAGTGCGCGGCTTTCCACGCCCAAGCGACGACGCCATTCGACCGCCCATCGCCGAACAGCCTTCAAGCGCTTCACCAGTTCTCGAAGGTCAGGACGCAGCCCCTTGGCGCCGGCATGGGTCGCCAGGCGCGATGCGTGGTCTTCCAGCAATTGCCGGGTGGCCCTAAGGCGATCCAACACGCCAGCCAATGCATCGTCCAACCAAAGCCCCATCGCCTCTCCGAACAGCACCTCGGCATCCGGTCCCTCGCTGCGAGGCGGCAGCGCGTAGGACCCAACGCCTGTAAGCCGCAGGCCACGCACTCCACGCAGCTGCCCTCCCCCATGGTCTTGGGACAAGTCGACCACGGCCGCGGGCCGCCCACGTTGCCGATCACGCTTGGCCTGTTCCTCGCCATGCCCCTCAGATGATGGGATAGCCCGTCCCTGGGCAACGGCTTGCTGTAGCAGCGCTTCGAACTGCTCAGCGTTCTCCCGCTCGATGCCGGCGGTGACATCGGCTCGGTCGGAATCCATTCCGCGGCGAGAGAGCGCGGATGCGTTCTTCCCAATGTGCTTCGTAGGCTGACGCGTCAGAGCCAGCGCTGCGCCAAGGTCGCCGCGGTCCAAGGCGGCCTGCGCTTGGGCATCCAGGCTGCGATGGTCCACGGTCGCATCGACCTCGGCAGCAGCGAGGTGTGCGTTGGTGACTCGGGCCACCATTTCTCGAACCCACTCGATTTCTGCCCTGCCAGCAGGTCCGCCGTCTAGCTCTCGCGTTTTTTCGGCCAAGCCATCCGAAGAGATCCTGCGCGTCGTCGCCAGCACATGCGCATGCCAGTTCAACCCGTCTTTGGCATCTGGCGAATGAATCGAGACTTGAGCCGCGAAGCGGTAGCGCTCGACCAATGCCCGTGTGATCTCGCCGGCCAGGTCCGAACGCTGCTCATCGGTTAGCTCGTGCGGCAAGGCAACCTCGAACTCCCGCGCCACTGTCGCGTCTTTGCGACGCTCAGCGCGCTCCGCAGCCGGCCACAATTCGGTGGGGGTCAGAGCCCACTCGGGCGCGTCGTCTGGCACGACGCAGCGCGTCTCGACCACGCCGCCTCGGCGCCGGTAGTCGTGACGAGTGCCCGTGATCTCGTCGAGGATCAGAAGGCCAGCCCGATAGGCTGCGGCTGCGAGGGACGAATGCCCTTTGGCTCGGCTAAAAGTTTTGACGCGCGCGTGGTAGATCGCCATGGAAGAGCTCGTGGTTGTGCTCTGTCCTTTATGCCCTGGCTTTTGATTTGCGCAAGCGCGCAGCGCTTGGGGTTCAAGGGGCGCCAGCCCCGTGCGCACGCATTCCGTAGGAATGCCTAAGTGCGCTCTTGCGCGATTCGCTTTGGGCTTGCTTTTCAGCCTTTCTTGATTTCGGCCGCTCCCGAAATTTCTAATCGCAGCGAACTTGACGAGTCCCATTTCTTTGTTTCACTCGAAGCAACGCAAACGGAGATCCCGGCATGAGTGAAAAAAGCCACTACCACGAACGCATCCAGCGTGCCACGCAGCAGCTGGCGCAGCTTCAAGCCAAAGAGTTGTTGGCCGATCAGCGCCGCGACGCTCAAGCGAAGAAACAGGCAAAGCGAGATGAGCTACGCCGCAAAGCAGAGGTGGCCGAGATCGTTTTTCAGACTGGAGCTGACGCACTTCCTGATGTGGAACTCACAGCACTACTCGCGAAGCACATGGCCGGCAGATGCGACACTGAGACACGCGCCCACTGACGCTTTGGAGGCTTGAGCAACGACGCCCCTCGGTCCACTATTCTCGGGGAGGGCGGCTTGGGGGCCGCGAGAAGATGCCAAGGGGGCAACGACATGCGCTTGGAAGCAATCAGCATCCAGAACTTCCGCTGTTACGCGGATGAGATCCGTGTCGAACTGGACGATCTGACCACGTTCGTGGGCCGAAACGACATCGGCAAGTCCACGATCCTTGAGGCATTGGAAATCTTCTTCAATTCCGGCGTGGTTGCCATGGAGCCTGGGGACGCCAACGTCCACACCGAGGACAAACAAGTGGCCATCACTTGCGAGTTCTCAAGCATGCCACCCGCGCTGACCCTCGATGCTGGGGCGGAAACCACCTTGGCCGACGAATACTTGCTCGCCGCCGATGGGCGCTTGAAGATCCGCAAGCGTTTCGATTGCTCCAAGCAAAAGCCGTCAGCCGAAATCCACGTCATTGCCCAGCACCCCACCGCGCCCGACTACGGTGACTTGCTGGAGTTGAAGGAATCGGAGCTTCAGAAACGCGTCAAGGCTAAGGGGCTGACCGTTTCGTTGAAGGGCAATCCCGGGATGCGCCGCGCCCTTTGGAGCGCGGTCGACGACCTCCAACTGCAGGAGGTCGCCATCCCCGTGGGAAAGGCGAAGGAAGATGCCAAGCGCATCTGGGATCAGATCGAACCCCACTTGCCGATGTTCGCGCTGTTCCAAAGCGACCGAAGCAGCCGAGACTCTGACGACGAGGTGCAAAGTCCTATGAAGGCAGCCGTCGCGGCTGCCATCGCCGAAGTGCAAGACGACATCGCTAACATTCAAGCAAAGGTGCGCGAGAAGGCCGAAGAAATCGCCCGAGTCACGCACGCCGCCTTGGCCACCATCGATCCCAATTTGGCCCGCGAACTGACGCCTGAATTCAACCCGCCGACGCCTGCCAAGTGGCAATCGCTCTTCTCGCTTGGCCTCAACACTGACGACGGGATCCCATTGAACAAGCGTGGCAGCGGTGTGCGGCGCCTCGTCTTGGTCAGCTTCTTCAAAGCAGAGGCAGAGCGACGCCTTAGGACTAGCGCCAAGCGCAGCATCATCTACGCAATCGAGGAACCCGAAACCGCGCAGCACCCCAATTACCAGCGCATCTTGATCGAATCTTTCAAGTCGTTGTCAGAGGACCCAGGTTGCCAGGTGTTGCTCACCACGCACAGTCCGGGCTTTGCCTCATCGCTGCCTCAAAGCAGCATCCGCTATGTCTGTCGCGAGTCGGCAACCGCCAAACCTCAGGTCCAAGCAGGTGTCGACGTTTTCGGGTCTGTCGCTGAAGCGTTGGGTGTCACGCCCGACAGTCGTGTTCAAGTCCTCTTGTGCGTCGAAGGGCCGACCGACGTCTTGGCTATGCGGGGCCTGTCCCGAGCCCTGCATCTCGCTGACCCGGTGTTCCCTTGCCTGGCCTCGGACGAGCGCGTGGCGTTCATCGTCCTGGGGGGAGGCACCTTGGAACACTGGGTCAACGAGCACTACCTGCGCGCGTTGAACAAGCCGGAAGTCCACATCTATGACGGCGATGTCGCGGCTTATGTGGACCGCGCAGCGGAAGTCAACGCGAGGAATGACGGTTCTTGGGCCGTTGTGACGCGCAAGCACGAAATCGAGAGCTACCTCCACACCGATGCCGTTTTTCATGCGTTCGGCGTTAGGATCGAAGTCACGGACCAGCCCGTGGACGGCAAGGCCACGCCCAAGGTCTTCGGGGAAGCCTTTGCAGCGCACCGTGGCCACGGTGAGCCGCTCCGCGACAAAAAAGCCAAAGCCAAGCTGGCCGAACACGCGTTCCCGCTCATGACCGCGGCCATGCTCGACCAACGCGACCCAGAGGGTGAGGTGCGTGGATGGCTTCAGAGACTGGGGAGAATGCTGTCGTAAAATCCGAGTATTGAGAGACCAGTGACATCAGAGTGGAATTGATGGTGGAAGGTTTTCACCGCGATACGACAATTTAATTCGCTACGCACCTAAGCGCCTGTCTATGGAGTGTTGGACCGATGCCGATCTCTGCCTACTCAAAGACCTTGAAGGGTGAATACGATGTAGTGCAGTTACTAGCGTGGTTGAATCCCGAGAGCTCGACTAAGGCGGATCCCACTCACATATCGCAAGCGAATAGGGAGTTCATCGCTGGTGATGTTGTTTGCCCTGGGTGCGGCCTTGGAAGTCCGGCTGTCGTGGTGGCCGGTCGTTCCAAGTCAAATCCACAGCGCCTCACTAGCCAATCCCATTTTCGCTTCCCGGAGCATCTAGAGCTTTGCGAGTTCGAGGCCGATAGCACCAAATCGTCTCTGGATGACCACCTTGTTAGGTTCAACTCGACCCAATCGGCGCTGGCGAGGATTGTTGGGGATCGGGTATCCAAGGGGATCGAACTAGGCATTTTTAGCCAAGAAACCATGCGCAAAATGCGTCAATGGTTTCTTGATGTCAGGAGAAAGCACTCCTATAGGTCCGCGATAGACCAAGACTTCCTTTCTGAACTCTTCAGACTACCGAATGACTACCCTTTGCTCTCGCCGAGATTCACGCCTGCCATGGCGAGGCTTCCGGACTTCAATCCAAACGAGTTCGGAAACCAGAAGTTTATCGACGAAAACAAAGACATTTATGAAATTATCAATCGTAAGCGCCACGTCTTCCACTTCTTGCGCCAAAACCAAAGCCTCATCACCACGCGCATAAAGCGAAGTGAGGACGCACTCATCTTCGACCCCTCTTCAACTGAACAGGAATACAGCCAAGTAAGAGAATTGACGCACTTCATCGTTGGACAAGAGCGCTCCGTCAAGTGGCCTTCAAAATTCCTTTATGACGAGCGCAAGCCTCTTTACAGTCTAGTATCTGCCTTCTCTGCACTGCTTCTCTTTAGCAACAACGGCGGCATGGACCGGGCGATTGAAGCTTATGTCAGAATTCGAACCAGCGGCGATCCAGTCGATCGAGCGGCCGGCAATATCATTGGCCTTAACCCGTTCTTTGATCACGGGGTGTTATCGGCAATTGCCATGGCGCATGAGGTTAAGAAAATTCGGCCAAGTGGTTTAGTCGTTCATCGGCGGATTGAACAATTGAGGCATGAAATACGTTTGCTTGCGTTTTCGCCACATTGAGAAATGCGAAATAAGCTAACCGCCGCCATACCCGTTTATTTAAGGTTCATTTTTATTTGAACCGCTTGTTAGCCTATTTTCTTAAACAGTATGGCAATGACTCCGAGAGCTGAAACCTAGTCGCTCGCTACGTCCTTGATTTGCAATGATTTAAAGTCCAGATAGCTCAAGAATTTCCGCGTCAGGCTCTTCCATTCGTTCCCGCCGAATCCCAATGCCTAAGGTGACTGCGGGCGGCGAAGAAAAATGCCGATTGTGGGTTGACGAATTTCGTAGCTGATTGAAGTTGCTTCCATCGGAACGATGGAAGTAGAGACATGGCACACAACCCGGAAGACGAGATCCAAAACTACATTGCCAACCCCTTTGGCGCGATGCAGATGAAAGGCCTCCGCATTGGCCGCATCAGCATAGACGAGGTGTCGGTGGCGGGCCGGGAAGCGGCCATCCACTTCCAGGAGATCCTCAACGCGGCGTGCGACAAGACAAAGCGCATGCGGAGCTCAAAGGACGGCACACGCTATCCCGAACCGCTCCCAGTGGCCCACCCTGCCCGCCTGTTGTCGGTCGAGATCGACGACTAACTCAAGGACATGGATCGCCGAGGGCTCGCCTCCGGCACGATTGGCGATTGTGGTCGCACCTTAGGATGGCTTCAGTTCGCCTGCGGCGACATCCCCGTCCACCGCATCGACTACAAGCACATCTATCTGCTCTGGGACGTGCTGCGGTGGGCACCCAGCGGGGTTACCACCTTCCCAGGGTTTGATCGGATGACTCCGGAGGTTGTGATTGACCTGGGGCAGAAGCAGCAGGTCGCGCCACCAGCGGAAAGCACCTTCGCCAAGCACCGAAGCCTCTTATCGGCCTTCTTCAACCAACTGGTAAAGAAGAAGGCGATTCCAGGCTCACCGATCGAAGCGTTCGCGGACGTCAAAAAGGACTTGGTCATTGATCCAAACAGGGCCGAACGCCTCTTCGACGAGGCGGACCTTCAGCGCATCTTCGCACCCGAAACCTTCATCCCGTGGGCCAGCAAATATCCCCATCGATGGTGGGTGCCCCTGATCGGGCTCTACACGGGCGCCCGAATCAACGAGGTGTGCCAGCTGAAGGTCGCCGACATCGCACAGGAAGGCGGGGTATGGTGCATCCGGATCCAGAAGACTGTGGACCCTGACTTGGCGCACAAGACAAGGGGGCGCAGCCGCCAGAGCCTAAAGGGCAAGTCCGCGGTTCGCACGCTGCCCATCGCACAGCCCCTCTTGGACGCCGGCTTTCTCGATTTCCTCGACGACATCAAGGCCTGCGGTCACCCACGGCTTTTCCCGCACCTGTCAGCTGGCATCAACCGCACAACGGGCGAGACCAATGCGCGCTACAGCCAAGCGGCGGTGAGTCAGTTCGGCAGCTACTTGAAGACGCTGGGCGTGCCCAAGGGAGTCGGCTTCCACGCCTTCCGCCATACCCTCGCCACCGAGCTCCATCACCTGGGAGTTCAGGAAGAGGACATCGCCATGGTGACCGGGCACTCCGTCAGCAAGAAGGTGCCTGTCCTGCATGAGGCCTACTTCCACAAGAAGCCGGCGCTCGCTCGTGCGAAGCAGATCAGAGCACTGGAACAGTATCGGCCGGCAGTGGAGCTACCGGTCTACAAGCGGGGGCAGTTCCGCCAGCAGCTGAAGGACCCCAGCAAGTTCTATCCCTGACCCCGACCCCGACCCCGACCCAAACGCTGCAACGTAGCTACTACTTGGGTAGCCACTTGCGCATTCTCATTGTTCGGTATACTGGAGTGTTACAAGACACGGATTGTTGCTCGACCATGCCCCCGAACCCCTACAAGAACATCCCGCTGGACTACACCAAGGTATCGGCCACTTTGGAGGCATTTGGTGCCACCGGCTTGCAGCACGAGGATCTCAATGAGGGCAAGCTCGTCCAGCACACCGGGTCATTCAATGGAACCGCATTCCTTATCAAAATCTTCGTGGGCGGAGATGGGAAGTGCACCATCGGGTATGCAACTGGTTACGACCGAGCCACTCACGATCTGATCGCCGCCCAGATTCGAGAAACGTGCGGTTTCGGAAGCACCGCGCCTGTCAACATTTCCGTGCCTAGGTTTCCGCCTGCAGATAGCGAGCAGCTTTTAGAGTTTTTGGAAGAGAGGGGTGTCAGAAAAGTATCCGATGAGCAGCGCGCAGAGTATCGAATTGTCCGGCTCAAAGGGCCTCTGAACGATGCACTCACCCTAAAAATATTCAATAACGGGACGCTTCAGCTGCAAGGCATCCACGGACAAGTGGCAGGCTGGAGCCTTGATCTGATCCAGACTTTATTTCCACTCGATCAGGTGTTGGCGCACCAGAAAGCCGTCTATGAGGTCCCCATCTCGGTTGACCAAATCAGACACGACCTGGAAGCTCGCATACCCCATGCCCACGACTATCTGCACGATGTTGTCCGAATTGAGCTTTCTTCGGCGTTAGCTCTCACCAAGGTAAGCATTGCTCTGGAAGATTACGCGGCAATCGCGTTTCCAGCGCTTCGAAGCTTGGAGGGTTTTTGCTTTCAGGTGCTTGCCGAGGAAGTTGGCGTTGACCCAAATAAACTCGAAAAACTTGGTGATTTCTTTCACCAGGTGGGCACGCAATGGCGCATGGTTTCGACCTATCACGGAACCGCTTCAACCGAAGTTCAAGCTGCTTTGGTGAGGTGCTACAAGTTGTGGCTCACTCATCGGCATCGGCTTTTCCATATGGACGGTGTCCTCAATACGACACGGATCTTGGACACCCGCGAAGAGGCGGTGACGATCGTTGACACAGTCCTCGACGCGATTGAGGCAGACTACCGAACGATAGCTGGGGCGAGGATAAGCACATGAAAAGCTTTGCGCTCATTAATTCAGTCCGCTCGAAGTTTGCAGTCGTCATCATGGCGACGGGAGCTGAGCTTCCATACCGACATATCAACGAGATTGGCGAGGAGCTGCGTCACCTACACGTTCAAGGTGCTGTCGTCTTTGATCTTCTGGCGTCAAACGGTTCGCGTTCTCGTCGGTTTTTCTCAACAAGCTTCGATGGAGATAAGTTCCCGCCAGCACTTGATCTAAAGCCGGTGGATCCAGAAAGAGAGGTTAGAGAGGCAGCGGCAAGCTACCTACAAGAACATTTTTCGGAATTCGATCTAACCCTGCTGACGCCCGCCATGCAGTTCGCCGCTCGTAAAGGCATTCCCCTCTGATACTCCTGATGCGCGGGACGGAACACCTAGTCGCATCAAGTCCCGCTTCTCGTTTCACGTTTTTCTTGCGGGCCAGCGAGATGTGCTGTCTTCTCGCCTCCCATAGAAGCGTAGCCTGCTGCTCAGGCGTCATGAGTGACATCAACAATTGCCATTTCAGCCATATGGTCGAAAGTGGCAAGGAAAAGCGAGTGAAGCAACTTGCGCTCGGCAGAAAATCCAGTATTTAGGCCACAGGGGTGCCATCTGGAACGTCATACATGATCTGCGTGATCTCGCTCACCAAGCGTTGGTCGAGCAGAAGCTTCATGATGACGGCCGCCGTTTCCGCTGTCGGGATGATGCGGCCGGCAGCGTCGAAACCGATGCCCCATTGATATTTGTCGCATACAGTCTTCAACGCGCCCAAGTAGGCTGGATTGTTGTAGAAGCCCTTTTCTTGGATGACGGCCATCCGGCGAAGATGGGTTCCGTTCTGCCCAACATGCTCTACAAGCGGTGCCATGTCGGTAAAGATCGCGACGAACTCTGGCGCCTCTTGGAGCTCACCGAATGCCTGAACATAGCCAGCCCTGTATTGCATCATGGACTCGAAGCCACGCTTGTTGCCGACCAAGAGAGCATCGTCCAGCGCGAACAGATCGAAGCCAGGCTCAATCGTGAAATCGACATCCTCTACAGCGGTTAGCTCACCGTCTCTGAAGACGGTGTTGATCACACCCTTCTTCTTGTAAGCCGGCTTCCAAGTCGAAGGCGACCTGCGCATGGCGTAGAGCGTCGAACCATCCGCAACGAATTTCACCAAGTAGCCCGTGGAGCCCTTGAGCTTCGCGAGGCTATTGACGGCATGTTCCATCTCGGGGCGCTCAGCAAGTGCCTTGAGGGCTTCGAAGTTGGTCTCCATTGCATCGACAGACAAACACCCGTTCTCTGTCGCCTGTGAAAGATGGCTATAGGGAACCCACTCAGTGATGCGATCACGCTCCGTGAGTGCGAATCCGCGCAACGCTTCATCAAGGGTCTCGTCGGTCCGCACGTGGCTGGCCGAATACTTCGCAGCCGTGCTTGTTCGCCGGAACACCCAGAGGAATACGTCAGCTCCCTCGAGATCGAAATTCTTGAGGTTCTGAAGTGCCTGTTCCGTCATGGATCCCCCATAAGAAATACGTCCTGAACTTCTTCTGCGCGCTGGGGCCCAGGAAGAAGCTTGCCCTTCTTCAGCACCCTGGCGCTCCTGACCTCCTCCTTCTGACCAATGCTCATCTTCACGTCGTAGAGCCGCCAGCCCAAGACGATCAACAGCGGGTTCATGAGGATTTGGCCCGACCGGTAGGTTATTGCAAAGAGCACAACCCAGAACACGAGGAAGCCTGCGATCTGCTTGGGCTGTCCATAGCTCATGCCCATGAACGACACGACGTAGGGAAAGAGATAGCCGATCAGGTCGTTCGGAATGGACTTGACCTCAAGCACCCGCACTCTCTGCTTGAGGCGGACCGCTTTCATCGAAACGAGCGTCAGGTAAAGAGCCGCCGCAGTCAGCAGCACACTGCCGATGGCGAGCCACGGGTGCTCGAACACCACTAGGGTGCAATCGAAGTTGCCCCGCCATCCGCACACTGGCGCGCCCCAGTGCTTTTCGCGGACATCCTGGACGAGCAGGATCAGGGCAAGTGGCAGGTAGGAGCCCAGGAAAAGGGCTGCTCCAGACCACAAACGGAACTGCATGGTGGGCTTCTCCTTTCCTCACCGTTCCAATCTACTTTGGGCTGATCTCACCCGTCGCGACGTATCTGCCGATCGCGTCATGGCTTGCGCCGTCTACGGCGCCCCCTTCTCTGCTCGCTTGGCTAACCTTCGTGCTCGTTCGAGAAGCTCCCGTTGCTGCTCTTCTGGCAGCCGGGACATCAGCAAGATGATCTCTGCAAGCAGGTCCGATGTGGCATGAAAGTAAGCCACAGGGAGCCCCAACGCCTCCGCCAACGCTTCCATGGTGCTTTCATCTGGCATCCGATCCCCGCGCTCGTATCGCGAAATCCTGGGAGCGGCCGAGTTCTCTTCCTCAACGCCAAGCGCTGCGCCCAACGCCGCTTGCGTCATGCCCCGCGCCTGGCGTGCCTCTCGAAGGCGCCTTCCTAGGGTTGATGCGGTGGGCAACAAGGCGGGCATCTGGCAGATCGAACGGAAGCTAACTCAACCCGCAGTCTGACGCTTCCAAGTCTGGACTGCATTTGCCAATATGGCAAACGTCGCTGGTTCGGCGGCTTACAGGGGTCTTGCATGAAGCACGCAACGCAAGGAGCGCCGGTCGCGCTCTTGTTCTTGGCACTCACCACCTCACCCGCCATCGCTCAAGACGCGGAACAGAAGCCTGGCTTCTTTCGACAGCTGGGAAAAAGTCTCCATGACGCTGGACGCCAAGCAGTCGGACTGCCGGCAAACGCAACAGGGAGCACCTCGAGCGCTGCTGGGAGCGTCGCGCTTTACAACCCTCTGACCGGAGCCGGCCGCATCAATGGCCTGTTCAAGGCCGAGGATCATCAGCAAGCCCAGCTCGGTCGACTGGAATGGCCTCGGGTCGCGCTGACGTTCAAGGAATGGGGTTCAAGCCTCCAGTGCTGGACCGTGGAGGCGCGCATCTGGACCAACGCCACCGCGTCGACCACGGAGACGTTCCAAGCCTGCGCGGATGCCCCGCTGACCATCACCGATGATCTGGGCGAGACCGCCGAGCTCAACCATGCCGCGCGCATCAAGGCCACGACCGATCTCATGGTCGGCCTGCGAGTCCGACTCAACAAGCCAAACACGGGCGACCAGCGCACCACGGGCCCGAATCCGCCCCGTGAGCCGTTCAACGTGCGCGTGAGCCGCGGTGACGTGGCCTTGCAGGCCCGCAAAGTTGCCTTGAGCGCTGCTTGGGTATCCGGCTTCCTCCGCGCAGAAGACCTCAACCCTGGCCCGGGCGGCCTCCTCACACCGTTCCGCGATACGCGGATGTGGATCGCCGGTTTCGATGCCGACGGAAATCGCGACAAGTGACCCCCTCGCCAATCCTCGACTGATTAAGGACGAACCATGCCCTACCGCCGCACTTCCCTGCTCGCCTTTGCTCTGACCTTTGCGCTGTCCGCGTGCAGCGGCGGGGGACCACCCTCTTCCAGTGATGCCCAGCGAGCGCTGACGCGCCAATACGAGCAGGCCACTGGCCAGCCCGGCATGGTCCGGGGCTATGACAACTTCCTCCTCACCGGATGCGCGGAAGACCCGAGCGGGGACGGCTTCCGCTGCGACGTCTCAGGAAACGTGGTGTTGCTTGTGGCCGGCACAGAGCAGCGGCTGCCTCTCGGAGGCGCTGTCCGCTTCAGCAACGCCTCTGGCGGGTGGACTGCCCATACCGCCTCGCCCTAACCCTCGGAGACTCAGCATGTCTTATGTGACCCACCCCGTTTCAACGAAGCGGGTCATGACCCCGACCACGCGCTTCACATGGTGCTTCTGCGTGTCGGTCTTGATGTTGGGTCCCTTCGGCCTGGTCGTCGGCCCCGTGCTGTCCCGCCTTCTGCGTCGACGGGCGGAACGGCTTTTTCCCGCCGAAGCGGGGCACGCTCAGCGGCGCGACCCGGGATTCGGGTGGGGCCAGGTGTGGCTGGTCGCCGCCGCCGGCGTGATGGGCCTGGTGGGAGCTCTCGTGCTGCTGCCAACAATCGTCCTCGTGCTCTTGGGCGGCGTTAGCTGACAAGAATGCGCTTCGGCACCGCTCACATGAGCGGTGCCTGATTCCCGTAAGCGGAACAGCTGGAGCAACATGCCCTTGACAGATGCGCAAGTGCTGGTATCACAGTTTTTTATCGGGTGATATCCGTTATGAATAGCAACGAGTTCTGGACCCAAGCTTTGCTGTCGGCGCTGTGCCGACTTTCATTACGAGAAGCATTAGTAGAAGCCGATGCAGCTTTGGTAGCTGCCGAAGCACGGCATGCAGCCATCGCGCCCCTTCCACAGCAGCATCCCGGTTGGGTTGCAAACATATTGAAAGGCTGGCCGACTCCCGAAGACATGAAGCGTGTGGTTAGGACAGACGGAACCGAGTTTATTTTTTAAGTTGGCGGGTTTTTGGCCTAGAGATCGAATCAACATTTTGGCGCGGGACCGCTTTACCTTGGTTTAGATCTTCCGCGACAGAAAAAGCCTCTATAACGTTGTCGCATGAATAAATAGCGTTTGTCATGCCCCGCTGGACTACTAGGAAGCGGCGGGGACGAGTCAAAAATACTGGTCCGTTTTTGGTGTGCAAGACCACCTCTAGAACAGCGATACCCGCTAGCCCAGAAATCATGCCACAAGATTCAAGCGTCTCCCAAAGCTGCTCAGGCAATGGAGCGCTCCAGGATTGATTAACTTCAGACTCATTCTTGGATAGGCGAGACCCGCATTGGTTAATCGCTACGTCTAAAGCGTAACTCGCGGCTTCAAATCCCATTGGAATTTGCGCGCTGCAGACCCAGTAGCGCGACAGGTATTGATCGTGCGTTGCCACTCCTTCGGGCCCAAGCTTCTTGAATTCGACAACCAAAAATTTGCTGCGATCACTATTCATAAGCACCTCCACCGTGCGATTTTAAGTTTCGATATTAATCTCGCTTGTCGCTCACTCGCTGCAATGGAGGGCAGTGCAACATTAGCACTTCCCTACACTCCAAGCGGCATTGGCCGATAGCGTAGCCGCATCGCTCAAAACAAAGCTGAGCTCCAGCACGGCGCGCGGCGGAATCCTCCAGCTTCCCAGGGTGTCTGCGCGATCGCCGGTTTGCCCTTAGCGCACGTTGCTGACTTTCATCGCTTAGCCGCCTGAGTCCGCACAACTGCGCCCTGCTCCGCATTGCGAAGAGCTTGAAGACGTAATCCGTGTTTCAAAGATCTCAGACCAGGCGAATGCGGCCCTAGTCCGTCTAGCTTCTCCTTCGCGGAGAAGTGTCGGCTGTAAGTCGCGTGGTGCTCATCGTCTAGCTCATGCCCCACGAGTTGCGCGCGAAGCTCCGACACGACGCCGGCGCCTTGTAGCTCTTGAATCAGGGTTTTGCGGAGGGAGTGGAAGCCGCGCTTGGCCGGCGCCCACTCCTTGCCTACCTCAGAGAGGTGGCGCGAGAAGGCTTTAGAAATCCAGTTCCCCTGCCCGTTCTTGGCGTCCGCTTTCGCCGCAGGAAACAGACGCTGATGGCCCGCTCCGCGCCGACCATCGACCCAGGGTAGGAACCCTAGCTCGAGCAGCTCGGGATGAATCGGCACC
>NZ_JBDJMI010000042.1:0-11346 GCF_039673825.1 Luteimonas sp. TWI662
CAGCTTGGTTTCGATGATCTTCAACGCACCACTCCTCGGTTCACCAGGGTCTGCAGGTACTGGCCGTAGCCGTTCTTCGACAGCGGCTTGGCCAGCGCCAGCAGTTGCTCGCCATCAATCCAACCCTGCCCGAAGGCGATCTCCTCCGGACAGCACACCTGCAGGCCCTGCCGGTCCTGGATGGTCTGGATGAAGTTCGAGGCCTCGTGCAACGACTGGTGGGTGCCGGTGTCGAGCCAGGCGTAGCCGCGGCCGAGCTGCTCGAGATACAACGCCCCGTCGTCCAGATAGCGACGGTTGAGATCGGTGATCTCCAGCTCCCCGCGCGGCGAGGGCGCGAGTTCGGCGGCGTAGTCGCTGGCCCGGCCATCGTAGAAGTACAGGCCGGTCACCGCGTAGTTGGAACGCGGCTGCTCGGGTTTCTCGGCGATGTCGACGACCTTGCCATCGGCATCGAACTCGGCCACACCGTAGCGCTCGGGATCGTTGACCCAGTAGCCGAAGACCGTCGCGCCGTCGCCGCGCGCGTCTGCCCGCCGAAGCGTGTCGGTCAGGCCATGGCCGTGGAAGATGTTGTCGCCCAGCACCAGGCAGCTCGGCTTGCCGCCGACGAACTCGCGCCCGATCAGGTAGGCCTGCGCCAGACCATCGGGGCTCGGCTGCACTGCATACTGGATGTCCATGCCCCACTGCGATCCGTCGCCCAGCAGTGCCTGGAAAAGCGCCTGCTCGTGCGGGGTATTGATGATCAGCACCTCGCGGATGCCCGCCAGCATCAGCACGCTGAGCGGGTAGTAGATCATCGGCTTGTCATAGACCGGCAGCAGCTGCTTGCTGACGCCCTTGGTGATCGGATACAGCCGGGTCCCCGATCCGCCGGCCAGGATGATGCCCTTGCGTTGCGTCATTGGAATTCTCTCGTCTCCTCCCCGCGCGCGGGGATCACTGATCTCCCTCCCCGCACGCGGGGGAGGGCCGAGGTGGGGGCGCTTCAGGCCGCGGTCCCAATCCGCTCGAGCCGGTAGCTGCCATCGAGGATGCCGCGCACCCAGTCCTGGTTGTCCAGGTACCAGTCGACGGTCTCGGCAATGCCGCTCTCGAAGGTGTGGCGCGGCGTCCAGCCCAGCTCGTTCTGCAACTTGGAGGCATCGATCGCATAGCGCCGGTCATGGCCCGGGCGGTCGGCGACGAAGGTGATCTGGCTGCTGCGCGGCTGGCCATCCTCGCGGGGACGGCGCGCGTCGAGCAGTCGGCAGATGGTCTCGACGACCTCGAGGTTCCGGCGCTCCGAGTCGCCACCGACGTTGTAGGTCTCGCCAATCCGGCCCTTCTCGAGCACCGTGCGGATCGCCTCGCAGTGATCGGTCACGAACAGCCAGTCGCGCACCTGCTGACCGTCGCCGTAGACCGGCAGCGGCTCGCCGGCCAGCGCCTTGGCGATCACCAGCGGGATGAGCTTCTCGGGGAAATGGTAGGGGCCGTAATTGTTGGAGCAGTTGGTGGTCAGCGTCGGCAAGCCGTAGGTGTGGTGGAACGCGCGCACCAGATGGTCGGACGCCGCCTTGGAGGCCGAGTACGGCGAGTTCGGCGCATACGGCGTGGTCTCGGTGAACTTGCCGGTCTCGCCGAGCGTGCCGTAGACCTCGTCGGTGGACACATGCAGGAAACGGAAGGCTGCCTTGGCGTCGCCGTCGAGGCCCTTCCAGTAATCGCGCACGGCCTCGAGCAGCCCCAGGGTCCCGACGACATTGGTGTCGATGAACGCGGCCGGGCCGTCGATGGAGCGGTCGACGTGGCTCTCGGCCGCGAAGTTGAGCACCGCATCGGGCCGGTGCTCGGCCAACAGCCGGGAGACCAGGGTCCGATCGCCGATGTCGCCATGCACGAAGACGTGGTCGGCGTTGCCTTCCAGCGAGGCCAGGGTCTGCAGGTTGCCCGCGTAGGTCAACGCATCGAGGTTGACCACGCGCACGCCCAGGCGGACCGCCTCGAGCACGAAATTACCGCCGATGAAACCGGCGCCGCCGGTGACGAGCCAAGTGGGCACGGAAACACGCTCCTGTGTGAATACGCTGGACCGCCCTGCGATGGCGGGAGACGACAGGATACCGGCTCGGCCGGGCGTTTTTGGTGGGAATGCGACCCAGCCGCTGCCGTGGACTCGCGGCTCACCCCGCGGCCCGCTAGAATCGGACGATTCGTCCCGTGCCTGCCGCCGCGGCCGGGTGACCCGCAGACAGTAAGGAATACCCGCCCGATGAAGATCCTCGTCGCCTACAAGCGCGTGGTGGACTACAACGTCCGCATTCAGGTCAAAACCGACGGCTCCGGCGTCGTCACCGACGGCGTCAAGCTGTCGGCCAACCCCTTCGACGAGATCGCGCTCGAAGAAGCGCTGCGACTGCGCGACAAAGGCATCGCGACCGAGGTCGTGGTCGCCACGATCGCGCCGGCCGACGCCCAGGCGCATCTGCGCAACGGCCTGGCGATGGGCGCCAATCGGGCGCTGCATGTGGTCTGCGACCAGCCGATCCAGCCGCTGACCGCGGCGCGCACGCTGCTCAAGCTGGTCGAGAAGGAACAGCCTGACTTGGTTATCCTCGGCAAGCAGGCGATCGACGATGACGCCAACCAGACCGGCCAAATGCTGGCCACGCTATGGGGGCGCCCGCAGGCGACCTTCGCGAGCAAGCTCGAAGTCGCTGACGGCAAGGCCGCTGTGACCCGCGAGGTCGATGCCGGCCTGGAAACCCTTGAAGTGGACCTGCCCGCCGTCGTGACCACCGACCTGCGCCTGAACGAACCGCGCTTCATCAAGCTGCCGGACATCATGAAGGCCAAGGCCAAGCCGCTCGAGTCGATCCCGTTCGCCGACCTCGGCGTGGACGCGGCCGACACGCTCACGACCTCGCGTTACGAGGCACCGGCCAAGCGCAGCAAGGGCGTCATGGTCAAGGACGCGGCCGAGCTCGTTGCCGCGCTGAAGGCCAAGGGCCTGCTCTGAACCGTCGCTCCCGCACCGCGGGAGCCCAGTGACTGCCGGCCGAAGCCGGAGTGCATCGACGCGGTCCGGCCCGGACGCGACGATTCCTAGGAGAACTTCCATGTCCAACGTCCTCGTCATCGCCGAACACCTCGACGGCAAGCTCAACGCCAGCGCGACCGCCAAGACTGTCGCCGCGGCGCAGGCCCTGTCGCCGGCTACCATCGATATCGTCGTGCTCGCCGCCGACCCTGCCAGCGCCGCGACCGACGCGGCGACCATCGCGGGGGTCGCCAAGGTGCTCACGGTCGCAAGCCCGGCCAATGCGCAGCCGCTGGCCCAGGTGCTCGGCCCGCAGATCGCCAAGCTCGCCGCCGGCTACAGCCATGTCTTCGCACCGTCGACCACTTTCGGCAAGGACCTTATGCCGGTGGTCGCCGCCCTGCTTGGCGTCAACCAGATCTCCGACCTGATGACGGTCGAGGGCAGCCACACCTTCAAGCGCCCGATCTACGCGGGCAATGCCATCGTCACCGTCGAGGCCCCTGCCGACCAGCCCGTGGTCGCCACCGTGCGCACCGCGTCGTGGCAGGAAGCCGCACGCGGCGGGAGCGCAGCGATCGAGCCGACCACCGTCGATGCCGACCTGCCCACCCATACGCGCTTCGTGGCCCTGGCGGCCGGCAGTACCGATCGTCCCGACCTGCAGAGCGCCAAGCGCGTCGTCTCGGGTGGCCGCGGCGTCGGCTCGGAAGAGAACTTCAAGATCATCTTCGACTTCGCCGACAAGCTCGGCGCGGCCGTCGGCGCTTCGCGTGCGGCTGTCGACGCCGGCTACGTTCCCAACGAGCTGCAGGTCGGCCAGACCGGCAAGATCATCGCACCCGAGCTCTATGTCGCGATCGGCATCAGCGGCGCGATCCAGCACCTGACCGGCATCAAGGACGCGGGCACCATTGTCGCGATCAACAAGGATGCGGATTCACCGATCTTCGAGATCGCCGACATCGGTTTGGTCGGGGACTTGTTCAAGGTGCTGCCGGAGTTGGAAGCCGCGCTGAGCTAAAGTGAATTGATCGTCTTTCAACGCCATCTTGACCTGATACCGGGCATTGATGAGCCGACAACCTGTCGGCCATGCTTCGCATGCTTACCTACCGCGCCTAGGATCGTTCATGATTGTTGGAACCGGCCTGATAGCCCGCGCGTTCTCGCCTCTCTATGCTGGCGACGAGGCGACCGTCGTACTTGCGTCGGGCGTTTCCAACTCGGCAGAAACAAGCGAGGCGGCATTCGCGCGGGAGCGCGATTTGGTCCTACACCATATCGCGCGCAAGCCGGAGCGTCTGGTGTACTTTGGAAGCTGCAATGTCGCCAATCCAAACCAGAAATCCGCTTACTTCGAACACAAGAGATCGATGGAACGGCTGGTGGGCCACGCTGCCTTCGGGCTGGTGATCCGCCTGCCCCAAGTCGTCGGCGCGACGAACAATCCCAACACGCTGACCAACCATCTCGCCAACCAGATCATGACCGGCCAGACGGTCAAGCTGTGGACGCGCGCCCAACGCAACCTCATCGATATCGACGACGTGGTGGCGATGACGCATCACATCCTGGCGAACGCAAGCGCCTTTCCGCGCAGAGTATCCATTGCATCGCCCTGGACGCTCTCGATGCGGGAAATACTCGAGATATTCGAATCGGTTCTTGGACGCCGCGCCGAAGCGATCGAAATCGACCGGGGAGACGACATGTACATTGACGCGTCGCTAAGCGAACGAATAGCCAGTGACATCGGTCTGGATTTCGGGAAGGACTACCCCTATCGCGTTGTCGAGAAGTACTACGGCGGGAGTCGATAAACATGGAAATTTCTGTGATCGTCCCCGTATACGGAAGCGCCGGCATCCTCGCATCCCTGGTGGAGCGTCTTGAGTCGTGCCTGAAGTCTTACCCGACAGATGGATTCGAAGTCATTCTGGTTCACGACCACGGCCCCGATAATGCTTGGCAGGTGATCTGCGCCTTGGCAGCAGACCGCCCTTGGTTGAAAGGCGTCAACCTGAGGCGGAATGCAGGCCAGCACAATGCGGTCATGGCCGGATTTGCGCATGCGACGGGACGTTTCATTGTCACGATGGATGACGACCTGCAGCATGATCCCGACGATATTCCCAGAATTGTGCAGGCGCTCAAAGACGGCGCGGATCTGTGCTATGTGAACTTCGAGAAACGCGAGCACGCCCTCTGGAAGAAGCTAGGGAGTGCATTCAATGACCTGGTGGCCAGCAGTCTGCTTGGCAAGCCGCGCAGTCTGTATCTGTCACCATATCGTGGGATCCGGCGCGAAGTCTGCGAGACAGCCCTCAAGTACAAGGGGCCCTTCGTGTACGTCGACGGACTTCTACTGCAGGGAACAGCGAATTACACGAGCATCACGGGCAAGCACCATGCCCGTCGTGATGGACAGTCGGGTTACAGCTTGCGAAAGTCTGTATCGCTCTGGCTGCAGATGGCCACCAGTTTCTCGATCGTCCCACTGCGGCTTGTCTCACTTGCCGGCTTGCTCGCCTCGGCCTTCGCCTTCCTCACGGCCCTGGGTGTCGTCTGGAGGAAGCTCGTGGACCCAGGCATGGCGGTCGGCTGGCCATCGCTGATTGTGGCCATCCTGTTCATGGGGGGACTGCAACTGTTGGCATTGGGGGCAATCGGCGAGTACATCGGTCGCATCCTGCTCAACATCAATAGCCGCCCTCAGTATGTGGTCGGCCAGCGCGTCAATCTCTAGGCAGACACCAGCAACTCGTCGTGAAAACGATGCGGCGGTGCGCCTCGGATTCACGACTTGAGGGCGACAGAAAGACAAGCATCGCACCGGCGTCGTGATGCCGACAGAGTGCTGAAGCTCAAACACGGCACAGATATGCCTCAGGCTTGACGGTAGAGGCGCCGGCCTTGCCCTCCGCGTGATGTCGCGCAAACCACTTACATTCGTCGCCGCAACCAGGCATAGGCGATGCGCCGAACATGCGCCATCCATCGCGCGCGCCGGTTGCCACGGCGCAATTCAGCCGCGCTCAGCAAGTCCGCATGCGCTGAGGCAAAGTGCTCGTGAAATGCGACTGCCTGCTGCGACTGTTCGCGCGTCAAGCGCACGCTCCATTGCCCAGCACTGATACGGAAGCTTGCCATGACATCCGGGATCGCCACGAAGTTCCCACGCATCAGAATGCGGCTGTAGGTTGCCTGATCGATGAGGTAAGGAAACCGTCCGTCCCACCCCCCCTCCTCTTGAAGAGTATCGCGACGGAGCATTACACATGCCGGCTCACCAAACACGTTTGTGCCGGCCAAGATACTGATCTTGGCGGCCTCGCGGCCAGGCAAGCACCCTCGCAACCCAGCCAGTCCGCGCGCAGCCAGCAACTGGTGGCCGCTCGCATCGATGAGGTTACGTCGCGCCGCGACCATCACGACATCCGGGTTGGTATCGAACGCCGCGACCTGGCGACGCAGCGCATCGGGAGTGATGAGGTCATCTCCACATACGAGCTTCAGAAGATCGCCACGTGCGTGTTCTGTCACGCGGCTCCAGTTCGCCAAAGCCCCTCCGCCCGCAGGTGTCGGTGCCAGCACACGCACCCGAGGCAAATCGCGATAGTCCTCCAGAATCGTCGATGTGCCATCTGTGGACGCATGGTCAGCCACAACAAGTTCGTAGTCGGTGTAGTCCTGCGCAAGCACCGACTCGATGGCCGACCGGATATCGCGAGCATTGTTGTAGGCGGGTATCACCACCGAAACACGGGGCACTGCGCTCAAGCGCGTCATATACATCACCTGCGAAACGAGAAGTACTTGTGGCCGACGAAATTGAATACCACAAGCACGATCGTGATGAGAATCTGCACCGGAATGGGAGGAAAGCCCACGATCTCCACCAACAATGTCAGCGCACCCGCATTGAGCAGGAAGGACACGATGTTGACGCCGACGAACCGGACGAAATCCCGCAAGGCGTGCCCTTGCACCTTGAAAACGAGGCGCCTGTGCACGTTGAAGACAAGGAGCAGAGAGATGATCCATGCGATGGCCAGACTGACCGCCGACGGAACGCGTGGCCCGAGGTACAGGACGAGGGCTGCGAACAATGCCGTACTGAAGGCCGTGTTGAGCCCCCCCACGACAAGGAAGAGCAACCGTTGGTCGCGAAGCAGACGCTGCAGGGGACCAGGTTTTGGGGCGACCTCGCCTTCCTCCCCATGTTTACGTCCTAGTGCTCCGCTCACTTTGGCGAGCCATCGCAACTCAAGGAAATGTCGCTCACCATAATGCCGAGCACGCGCGCGTCGAGACTGCCAGGGGACTCGCGACTGGGTATCGTCGTCGGCGACACCAGCAGGCGGACACGTCCACCGTCAACGCTGGGCCCCAGAACCAAGCGTGAAGAGCGACCAGGCTCGACACGAGCGCGACGCTCCAGGCCATCACTTCCGATGACTCGGACCTCACGCGCGGACATCACGCCGGGCAGATAGACCTCGGCAGCGAAGTCGCACTCACACTTGGGAAGGAACAGCTCCGAGGCGTCCCGAGTCCACCTGCCTTGCGCCTCCTCGCCGTTCCAACCTGCACCGTAACGGACATCGTCGAGACGGCAGTAGTCCGCGGGCAACCCAGCGAACAACGAAAGACGGTGGTCACGCATGACATTGACGCCTTGACGTGCGTGATCGAGTGGCGACTGGAGCAACCTTGCCGACGCCTCGTCGGGAACGCCCCGGACCATGGCTTCACCCATGGCCTTGAAAATGAGTTCGCGGAATGGTCCCGCTTGCCACTCCCGGAAATAAGTCAGGGCATGTCCCGACGCCACCAAGCACAGCAGCACAAGAACGGCACTTCCCGGCAGGCGCCGAGCCGAGGGCGCGAGGGTAGCCACCTCGCGCGCCGCCAGCCACAGCACGCCAATCAGCAGGAACACGAAATCCATGTAGTATCGCGACGCGACAACAGCTCCGGGACCATCGCCACCACGGGCGATCGATACGGAAACAGCAGTCAGACCACCGTAAAGTATGAGGTAGAGCGGAAGTCGCGAACCTGGCGCGGCACGGCGCAACCAACTCAAAGAGGCGCCACCGCCCGATAGCACGAGCAACGCACCAAGGCCGAGCAGAAGCTCACGGCTGCGACCCCCATGCAACAACGCCTCGTGCCCTCCAAAGGCGCTTCCGAGCGCGTAGAAGGGCAGGACCATTGTTTCGGTACTGAAAGAAATGCGTGCAGAGTCGGCCTCTGCATGAATCATCTGGCCTGATCCGATATAGATCGCGAATGAGACCAACACGGCTATCGTCGGCAGAAGACCGAGCCATCGGCCTTCCTGTCGCCACCTGGGAAGAAAGGCGAGTAGTTGCAGCGCCAGTACAGCACCGACGAAAGCGTAGTTCCACCCCATCCCTACCAGCAATACGAGAAACGGCGCCGCCGCAGCCAGGACGACTTGCAGCGCCCGGATGCTCGACAGGTGTCCCGACAGAATCGCGGCGTGCCCGACGAAGAAAAGCAGGAAGCAGAGATTTTTCGTCCACAACGGCAACCCGAGATCCAGCGTGAGCAACTCCACACCCGCCCAACTGAAGCACAGCCCAGCAACCGCCACTGTCGTCAGTGCCAGCACGATCTTCGCCATGCGGCTAGGTGCCACGTCCTGAGTACGGACATCACGGCCCCAGGCCAGAACCAAGACGAGCGACACCGCCAGAATGACCACCGCCGTCAGACGGTTTGCGAGCATGATGTCCAGGCCGAAGAAGTCGACATTGGCCAGTAGAAATGCCTGATTCACGAAGCCCCGATGGGCCGATCCCTGTCCCCAGAACTCCAGCGTAGACAGCAGGCCAATCCTCCAGTCCTGCAGTTGGGCGAGCAGCCTGAGCGAATCCATGTACGGGACGTCAGGCGCTGCGCGCGTCAGCAGCACCTGATGCACGATCGACAGGACGACTATCGACAGCAACCCGATGGCGACCAGCTTAGAGGCCGGTCGAATAGAGGTTGTGGATGCGCTTTTCGGAAAGTCATCCATGCCGGCGATTGCCCTACTGCAACGATGGGAGGCGCCCACTGTGGGCGTGCCGCGCTATGCTACCAGCAGCGCATACGCTACTGCAGATGCGCAGAGCGGCAGGAATGGAGCCCCCGACCCGGCCTCAGGCGCAGCCAGGGGCCAACAGCTTCACCGCCCCCAGCCTGTGACCCGTCGAGCTTGTGAAGATAAAGCGGACATCCTCGTTCACCCAAGGACCCGTGATCGATGTCCCTTGAGGGCCGCTTTCGCTCCATAGCCTGGGCGTCTCCTGCCCTTGCTGCACCATGACGCGAATACCATGCTCACTTTCGGGATGCTGCCAATGCATCTCGACGACGGCAGCCTCCATCTTGTCACCGCGGCATACGCCCGATAGCGCGGATGCCGAGACCTGGAGGGAGCCTGCATCCTCGCGCTGCACCGACAATGGGCCAGTCACTGCCCGCCCCCCGCCCTCGAATGCTTCACCATGTGAAGATGAATCAGCATTGCCATCGATGGATGGTGCGGCAACTGTCATGGTGCCCAGCGTTGCCACTTCCTTTTCGCCACAAAGAACGCGTACCGGAAACTCGCCAGGATCCTTGATCACGCTCGGTGCCGGCCACACCGCTGCGAGAACGTCACCCGCCCCCTCCACCTCGGTGCTCATCGCACCTATCTGCAGCCGAAGTTTCCCCCGCACACGGGTCACACGCAGCCAGGTCGCACTCAATCCCGAACCCGTTTGGCGATTGAAATGATCGCCCGCGACCGCAGACTTGGGCCCCCAATCCTGAACATCGATCAGACAACCGCTCGGCGCATCGATGTTCATGTCGGTCGGCTGCGCCAGCGCCTCGAGTCCAAGTACTCCGAGCGTCTCGAGAGGGCGCGCAAGAAGCGCATCACGCAGCGAACGCTTTCGGTCGTAAAGATCGGAGGCCTCAAGGCAGGCTTCGTCCTCGCGCTGCTGAGGGCCGCAGATCGCCCAACCTTCGTCCTTCAAGGTGATGACATTCCCCAGAAAGCGTGCGCTTTTCGCCGCGCGCGCGCTCTGCATGTCGTCAGTGAGATACGGGAGCCCTTCGGGATGAATTCCCAACGCCCGAGTAATGAGAACGGGGAGATGCTCCAATGAGACTGTACCCACATTCACGGCCCCCTTGCGCCCGTCGATGAACAACAAGGGCGTGCGTGACATCGAGAGCAACGTCTGCACCTCCTCGAACGGCCTGGTATGGATCTTGATCCCCGACTGCGAGTAGGGCCGTTGGTCAGGGGGCATGGTAGGCGCGTGATCGCCGAATGCCACGATCAACGCCTCCGGATCGGCGCGTCGAATGTCGGCCAGCCAGTCCATGAACGCCGCGCTCGAGTATGCTATTGCGTTTGCATAATCCTCAACCGCCGCATTCGTCGGCGAGGTCGAGACGAGTGCAGGTCTTCGCTCCGGGTTCTGACGATACGGATAGTGGGAACTGATCGTCACCAAATAGTTGAAGTACGGGGCACCCGGACTCAGCCCTGCGATCGCCTCACGATTCTGTCGATAGAAGCTGCCGTCATTGAGAAACACCCCATCCAGATCATCCCGAACGAAGCTGTCGTAGGCATTGAAATGGGCGAACCCCATCCAACCGTAGGCACGATCCCGCCCCCAGGAATCGGCGTGATTGGAATGCGAGGCGAGGGTTTGATAGCCGAGCTCGCGCAGCAGCCTCGGCAAGCAAGGCAGTGATCCCGTCATCCGGCTCTGAAATACCGCAACATTGGCGGCAGGCAGTCCACAGAGGACCTCGAACTCCGCGTTCGCAGTCAAATGACCAAAATGAGGCGTCAGCACGCCCGAGCTTCCACCCTCATCCAGCAACGCCCGGAAGCGTGGATCGAACGGATCCCGACTGAACTCAAATGCCTCGAACGCCTGGGGATCCCAGAAAGTTTCGAGCAGCACGAGATGGACATTACGGCGGCGGGACAACTGGGGCACGTAGGCACTACCCCGCCGCCGCAAGAGATCCCCCTGCCTGGCTGCCAGCACTTGGTGACGTGCGCGATGGTCCAGCAGGAACTGGACGCCTCCTCGTTGCTGCAGGTGTGTTGTGTAATCGCTGGAATGCAATGGAAAAAGGACGTCGATCACACGCCCCTGCCACGGCGCCAGCATGTACAAGGCAGACTCAACTTCCAAGTGCAACACCCGGCGGAGTGTAGGGTGTCGCGATGGGAAAACAGTACAGCCACCTGAGCGCGGAAGAGCGCGCAGTGCTTCAGGTCGAGCGCA
>NZ_JBDJMI010000043.1:0-11136 GCF_039673825.1 Luteimonas sp. TWI662
CCAAACGACGTGCCCTCGAGGCCGTTCACCCCCACCCCAGCCCTCCCCCGCACGCGGGGGAGGGAGCACAGCGCTGCAATGCCAAAGATGGCGACACCGTCCCGCACGCGGGGAGGGAGCACGGCGCTGCTGTGCCGAAGATCGCGACACCGTCCCGGCGGGTGGGAGAGAGCACGGCGCTGCAATGCCGAAGATCGCGACACCTCCCCCGCTTGCGGGGTGAGGTCGACGCGCGTCGCGCGGCGGGTGGGGGCCGGGGCTTTCCCGACATCCAAACGACGTGCCCTCGCGGCCGTCTCCCCCACCCCAGCACTCCCCCGCACGCGGGGGAGGGAGCACGGCGCGGCTGTACCGAAGATGGCGACACCGTCCCGCACGCCGCGGGAGGGGGGGCGACGCGCAGCGCGCGCGACCGGGCCTCAGCGTCGGCCGGGGCGTCGGCCGGTCGGGCGGGCGTCGTCCTGGCGGGCGGCCAGGCGGTCGGCGCGGCGGGCGGTGGCGGCGTCGCGTTCATCGCGCAGCTTGAGGTAGTTCGCCAGCCGCTGCGCGGTCAGGGTGCCGGCCTCGACTGCGGCGCGCACGGCGCAGCCGGGTTCGCGTTCGTGCCGGCAGTCGCGGAAGCGGCAGTCGGCGGCCAGGGCTTCGATGTCGGCAAAACCGCCCTCGGCGAGATCTTCTTCGCCGGTCGGCTTGAGCTCGCGCATGCCCGGGGTGTCGATCAGGCAGGCACCCGCCGGCAGCGGAATCAGTGCGCGATGGGTGGTCGTGTGCCGGCCACGGTCGTCGCTGTCGCGTACCGCGCCGGTGCGCATGTGTTCTCGGCCGAGCAGGGTATTGGTCAGCGTCGATTTGCCGGCCCCCGAGCTGCCGACCAGCACCGCGGTGGTGCCCGGGCCGAGCCAGGGATGCAGCGCGGCGACGCTGTCGGGGTCGCGGGCGTTGACCGCCAGCACCGCGACGCCCAGCGCGGCGATCTCGGCCAGCGCGGCGCGCGCGGCCTCCGGGTCGGCGCTGTCGCGGTCGGCCTTGGTCAGCACGACGACCGGTGTGCCGCCGCCCTGCACCAGCAGCAGATAGCGCTCGATGCGGCGCGGGTTGAAGTCGGCATCCAGGCCGCAGACCACGAGCACGGTGTCGATGTTGGCGGCGATCAACTGCTGGCGGTAATGCTCGCCGGCCGCCGCGCGCTTGATCGCGCTGCGACGGGGCAGCATCGCGACGATGCGGCGCTCGTCCTCGACCAGCACCCAGTCGCCGACCGCGGCGCGGTCCTCGGGCGCCATCGTGCCCTTGCGGTAGCCGCTGCGGCGCAGCCAGTCGGGCAGCGACTCGACCGCCAGCGCCTGGCCAGGGGCGCCGGCGACCAGGTAGCCGGAGCGGTGTTGCTCGACCACACGCCTGGGGCGCGCCTGCGGGTGGGCGGCCATCGCCTCGGCCCAGGAGCCGGACGGGGGGCCGTCGAATGGCCAGCCGATCGCGCGCAGCGCAGGGTCGGGGGCGGTCAAGCGATCGGCGGGGCAGTCGGCATGCGGCGGATTCTACGGGGACAGCGCCAGGGCGCGCACGACAGCCGGGGGCGCCCGTTCGTCGGCGTGGCCGCATTCATGCGGCTTTTGGGCTAGCATCGAGTCATCCTCCCCGCGCAGAGCGCCGCCCGATGTCCGCCCCCCTCAAAACCCGCGAACGCCTGTCCGAAGTGCGCTACGAAATCCGCGGCGAGTTGGCCCGGCGAGCGCGCGAGCTGGAGGCCCAGGGGCGCACGCTGATCAAGCTCAACATCGGCAATCCCGGCGCGTTCGGTTTCCGCGCGCCCGAGCACCTGCAGCGCGCGATCGCCGGTCGCATCCACGACACCGATCCCTACACCCACCAGCAGGGCCTGCCGATCGCCCGCGAGGCGATCGCCGCCCACCATGCCGCGCGCGGCGCGCACGCGGTCTCGCCCGAGCGCGTGTTCGTGGGCAACGGCGTCAGCGAGCTGATCGACATCGCGCTGCGCGCGCTGCTCAATCCCGGCGACGAGGTGCTGGTGCCCTCGCCCGACTATCCGCTGTGGTCGGCGGCGACGATCCTCAACGACGGGCGGCCGGTGTTCTACCAGTGCAAGGCCGAGCACGGCTTCCTGCCCGACCCCGACGCGCTCGAGGCGCTGGTGTCGCCGCGTACGCGCGCGATCGTGCTGATCAATCCCAACAACCCGACCGGTGCGGTCTACCCGCGCGCGCTGCTCGAGCGCATCGTCGCCGTCGCCGAGCGTCATGGCCTGCTGTTGCTGTGCGACGAGATCTACGACGCCATCACCTACGACGGCGCGGTGTTCGAGCCGCTCGCGCCGATCGCAGGCGACGTGCCCTGCGTGTCGTTCGGCGGGCTGTCGAAGGTCCACCGCGCCTGCGGCTGGCGTGTGGGCTGGGCGGTGCTGTCGGGCAGTGAGGCGCGCAGCCGCGAGTTCCGCAACGCGATGGACCTGCTCGGCGCCCTGCGCCTGTGCGCGAACGTGCCCGGCCAGTTCGCGATCGAAGCCGCGCTGACCGGCATCGACACGATCGGTGCGCTGTGCGCGCCCGGCGGCCGGCTGTACGAAGCGCGCCGGGCGGTGGTCGACGCCTGCGCGGCAAGCCGCTATCTGCAACTGGTCGAGCCGGCCGGCGCGTTGTACGCCTTCCCCGGCATCGCGCCGGAGTTCGCGCAGGGGTTCGACGACCACGCGTTCGCGCTGGACCTGATGGACGCCGAGGGCGTGCTGGTGGTGCCGGGCAACAGCTTCAACGTGCCCTATCGCAACCATTTCCGCGTGACGCTGCTGCCCGAGCCGGCGCAGCTGCGCGAGGTGTTCTCGCGTATCGAGCGGGTGCTCGATCGCCAGATCACCGACGCGCGCAAGGTCGTGCCGCTGGTGCCGCGCGCGGTCAATGGCTGAGCACGCGCGGCCGCTCCGCTACCTGGCGCTCGGCGACAGCTACACGATCGGCGAAGGCATCGCGCCGGCGGCGCGCTGGCCGGTGGTGCTGGCCGATGCGCTGCGCGCGGCCGGCAACGTGATCGACGCGCCGCAGATCGTCGCCACCACCGGCTGGACCACCGACGAGCTCGATGCCGGCATCGACGCCGCCGCTCCCGAAGGGCCGTTCGACCTGGTCAGCCTGCTGATCGGCGTCAACGACCAGTACCGCGGCCGCGCGCTCGACGACTACCTACCGCGCTTCGAAGCACTGCTCGCGCGGGCGATCGGCTTCGCCGGCGACCGCGCCCAGCGCGTGTTCGTGCTCGCGATTCCGGACTGGGGCGTCACGCCGTTCGGTGCGCATTCCGGGCGCGACGTCGGCGAGATCGCGCGCACGCTCGATGCCTACAACGCTGCGGCAATGGCGCTCTGTGCGCGGCAGGGGGTGGCGTTCGTCGACATCGCGCCGATCAGCCGCGCCCGCGGCGGCGAGCCGGCAATGCTGGCCGACGACGGCCTGCATCCATCGGCCGCGCTGCACGCGGACTGGGCGCGACTGGCGCTGCCGGTCGCACGCGGCTTATTGTCGCGGGCATGACCGCGACCACCTCCGACCCCACCCCGCTCTCCACCGCCCCGTATCCGCGCGACGCCGCGCGTGGCATCGCCCGCGCCTTCCTGCCGCGTCATCCGCTGGGCAACCGCTACGACTACTACTACACGCTGACCAAGCTGCGCACCGACCCGCTGTACCCGGGCGTGCTGCAGGCGCTGCGGCCCACGACCGCGCCGGTGCTCGACCTGGGCTGTGGCCTGGGGCTGCTGGCGCATGCGCTGCGTGCCGATGGCCAGACATTGCCTTACGCCGGCGTCGACATCGACGCGGCCAAGATCCGCCGCGGCCGCGAGGTCGCCGCACGCGCCGGGTTGGCCGAGGTGCGGCTGGACGTGCTCGACCTCGCCGCCGGCCTGCCGGCGCACCAGGGCAGTGTCGCGATCCTGGACGTGCTGCAGTACCTGTCGCACGAGCGCCAGCGCGCGCTGCTCGACGAGGTGATCGCGATGCTGGCGCCGGGCGCACTGCTGGTGATCCGCAGCGGACTGGCCGACGGCTCGACCCGCAGCCGGACGTCGCGCATCACCGACCGGCTGGCCAATTTCGCCGGCTGGATGCAGGAACGCGCACGCTGCTATCCGACCGCCGATGGCCTGCGCACGCAGCTCGAAGGCGCGGGTCTGACGACCACGCTGCGGCCGCTGTACGGCGACACGCCGTTCAACAACTGGCTGATCGTGGGCCGCCGCGCATGAGTCCGCGCGACGGGCTGGCCGATGCGCCGATGCTGGCGCTCGACGATCCGGCGTGGGCGCGCCTGAGTTGCGCGCAGGGCATCGCCCTTGGGGTGCCTGCGTTGCTGGCGCAGCTCGACGGCGCGACCGAGGACAGTTGGCAGAGCCCGCCGTGGCAGGCGCTGTGGGCGGCGCTGTGCGACGAGGGCCGCGTACACCCGGCCTCGTTCGCGGCCGTGCCGCACATCGTCGCCGCGCTGGCCGAGGCCCCCGAACGCGCCTGCCCGAGTCACTTCGTGTTGCCCGCGAGCATCGAGTTGGCGCGCGCCGCCAGCGATGCGGTGATTCCCGACAGCCTAATCGACGGTTACGTCGCCGCGCTCGCCCGGCTGCCGCTGCTCGCCGGCCTGGTCGCCGCGCCGGACTGGGACGAAACGCTATGCGCATCGGCGCTGGCCGCCACCGCCGCGGCGACCGGCCAGCACGCGCTGGCCGAGCTGCTGCTCGAGGCCGACGACGTCGACGCGGCGCTCGCCTGGCTGCGCGCGGACTAAGAAAGGCGCCGCAGGGGCAGCGTCGCTCCCACATCGGCTTCAGCGACGCTTGGCTATAGTCGTCGGCCCTTCGCCGCCGCCCGTCCGCCGATGCCGTCCAGCGCCCCTCGCACCGCCCGCCCGCTGCCGCGCACCCTGCGCGGCGCCCTGCTGTCCCTGCTCGCGCTCGCCGCCGGTGCGCAGGCGCAAGCACCGGGCGACGATGGGTTCCTCGCGGCGATGCAGGCTGCCGAGCGCGGCCAGCCGGTGCCGCCGGCGATGACCGGCCATCCGGCCGCCGCCTGGCTGGAGCTGGCTGCGCTGCGGCGCAATCTCGACACGCTGCCGTTGGCCCAGGGCCAGGACTTCCTGACCCGGCATGCCGGCGAGCCGGTGGCCGAGGTCTTCCGCGAGAGCTGGTTGCGCGCCCTGGCCAAGCGTCAGGACTGGGCCGGCGTGCGTGCGGCCTGGTCGCCGTCGATTTCGAACGTCGCGCTGCGCTGCATGGAACTCGACGCGCGCGCTCGCACCGGCGCCGCCGATGCGCAGTGGACGCGCGACGTGCAGGCGATCTGGCGCAGCAGCGGTGCCTCGCTGCCCGACACCTGCGATGCCCCCTTGCAGACCCTGGCCGCGCGCGGCGGCCTCGACGACGCCCTGCGCTGGGAACGCTTCGACCTGGCGGTTGCCGCGCAGGACGTGGCGATGGCGCGCGGAATCGCGCGCGGGCTCTCCGCCGCCGAGCAGCCGCTGGCGACCGACTACGCGGCCTATCTGCAGGCGCCGCACGCGCGCGCCACCGGCTGGCCGAAGACCGCGCGCAGCCGACTGGTCGCCTCGCACGGACTGGCGCGCCTGGCCAAGGACGACCCACTGGCGGCCGAGGCGCAGTTGCCGGCGGTCGCGACCGCGCTGGGCTTCACCGAGGAAGACAACGGTCGCGTGCTCTACCAGGCCGCGCTGTGGACCGTGGCGTCCTACCTACCGGACGCGGCGCGGCTGCTGGCACGGGTGCCGGCCTCGGCCTACGACGAGCGTCTGCACGAATGGCGCGCGCGCGAGGCGATGGCGCGCAGCGACTGGCCGGCAGCGCTGTCGGCGATCCGCGCAATGGGCGCAGCGCAGCGCGCGCAATCGCGCTGGACCTATTTCGAGGCGCGGCTGGCGGCACTGACCGGCGATGCGGCGACCGCCGAGCGGCTGTACCGAGACGCGGCGACGAAATCCGACTTCCACGGCTTCCTCGCCGCCGACCGCCTTGGCCAGTCCTACGCACTGTGCCCCTGGGACTTCGCACCATCGAACGAGGCCAAGACGCGCGTGGCGACCGACCCGGGCATCGTGCGGGCGATGGCGCTGTACCGCATCGAGCGGCCGATCTGGGCGACGCGCGAATGGAGCGCCGCGCTCGAGCGCTTCGACGACGACCAGCGGCGCATCGCGGTGCTGGTGGCCCAGGAGAACGGCTGGTACGACCGCGCGGTGTTCGGACTCGGTCGCCAGCCCGACGAAACCCGGCTCTACGCACTGCGCTTTCCGCTGACCCAGCAGGCGCTGATCGAGCGCGAGGCCAAGCGCCACGGCCTGGACCCGGCCTGGGTCGCAGCCGAGATCCGCGCCGAGAGCACGTTCAACCCGCGTGCGCGCTCGCCGGCCGATGCCCGCGGGCTGATGCAGGTATTGCCCGCGACCGGCGCTGCGGTCGCGCGCCGGCTCGGCCGCAGCTGGGGCGGCGCCGAGAGCCTGTACGATCCGGAGACCAACGTCGCGCTGGGCACCGCCTACCTGCGCGAGAAGAAGGACATGTACGGCAAGCCCTACGTCGCGATCGCCGCCTACAACGCCGGACCGACGCCGACCTCGCGCTGGCTGTCGCAGCGCCCGGACATGGACCCCGATTTCTGGATCGAGACGATCAGCTACCGCGAAACGCGCGAGTACGTCGCCCGCGTGCTCGCCTTCAGCGTGCTCTACGACTGGCGCATGTACGGGCGCGCGGCCAAGCTCGACGAACGCCTGCGCGGTGGCAGCGATGCCCGGCGCACGTCGTTCGCCTGCCCCACGCCGTGAGTGCGATGCAGACCTATCTGGTCGGTGGCGCGGTGCGCGATGCGCTGCTCGGCCAGACGCCGGGCGACCGCGATTTCGTCGTCGTCGGCCAGACCCAGGCGGCGATGGAGGCCGCGGGCTTCCGCGCGATCGGGCGCGATTTCCCGGTATTCCTGCATCCGCACACCGGCGAGGAGTACGCGTTGGCGCGTACCGAGCGCAAGGCCGGGCGCGGCCATCGCGGCTTCGTCGTCGATGCCGACCCCTCGGTGACGCTGGAACAGGATCTCGAGCGCCGCGACTTCACGATCAACGCGATCGCCCAGGCCCCCGACGGCACATTGATCGATCCTTACGGCGGCGCGCGGGACCTCGATGCACGGCTGCTGCGCCACGTCGGCCCGGCATTTGCCGAGGACCCGTTGCGGGTGCTGCGCGCCGCACGCTTCATGGCCCGCTTTGCGCCGCTTGGTTTTACGGTCGCCGACGAGACGATGGCGCTGATGCGCGCGATGGTCGACGCCGGCGAACTGGCCACGCTGACGCCCGAACGCGTGTGGCAGGAGCTGCGTCGCGCCCTGGGCTCGGCGCGGCCGTCGGCGTTCGTGCGCACCTTGCACGACTGCGGCGCGCTCGCGGTCGTACTGCCCGAGGTCGATGCACTGTACGGCGTGCCGCAGCGCGCCGAATATCACCCCGAGGTCGACACCGGCACGCATATCGAACTGGTCGTCGACATGGCCGCGCGGCTGGCGCCGGGCGACGATGCGATCGGCTTCGCCGCCCTCACCCACGACCTCGGCAAGGCATTGACCCCCGCGCACCAGCTGCCGCGCCACGTCGGCCACGAGCATGCGGGCGTGCGTCCGCTCGAGGCGCTGTGCGCACGGCTCAAGGTGCCGTCCGCGCATCGCGAGCTGGCGATCGTCGCCTGCCGCGAACACCTCAACGTGCACCGCATCGCCGAACTGCGCGATACCACGCTCTACGAACTCATCGCACGCTGCGATGGCTTCCGCCGGCCTGAACGCATCGACCAGCTCGCGCTGGTCTGCGAAGCGGACAAGCGCGGCCGCCTGGGCAGCACCGACAGCGACTATCCGCAGGGCGCGCAACTACGCCGCGCCCACGCCGCCGCCTGCGCGGTCAACGCCCGCGACCTCGCGGCCGAAGGACGCGCAGGCCCCGCGATCGGCGAAGCGCTGCGGCGCGCACGGATCGCGGCAATCGCGGCAGCACGCGGTGGCGACGACACACCGGCCACGTAGCCGTCGGCATTCTCGAGCCGTTCCAGTACGGGAGCTTCCAATGCGTCAGTTCATGATCCTGCCCTTGGGCCTGTTGCTGGCGGCTTGCAGCCCGCCGCAGGCACCCGCCCCTGCCGCGCCCGCTCCGAGTGCCGCACCGGCCGTGGTCGGCGGCGACCGTGACGCCCACGGCTGCATCGGCTCGGCCGGCTACGCTTGGTGCCCGCGCAGCGCGACCTGCGAACGGCCGTGGGAACTGGCCCAACGCGAAGGCATCGAGAACACTGCACCCGCTGTCGAGGCCTGGTGCGCGGCGCCGGCCGACGCAGATGATCCACGATGAGATGCGCGCGGACGCGGCCGACACCAGCATGCGGCGCGCTGCACGATGGCCATCAACCCATCTCGTGATCGACGGGACGCGAGCTACGACCGCGCCGCACTCTGACCGTGCAGGCGTTCGGGGTCCTCTCGCCGTTGTCCTTGCCCTCTTGGCGAGAGGGTCGCGTGCGCGTCCAACGAGGCGTCGAGATGGCCTGCATGCGCCTTCGATTGCAGCTCGATCTCCCACTCGCGTCGGCTCGGAGCGGTTTACGCCCCCGTTCCCCACGGTTCATTCGCTACGAAGCGCGTAGTGCAGGCGGACACAGCCCCGGTCCAGCGTCTTCGCGCTGATCAGCGTCGGACTCAGACGAACTCCTGCGGCGGGAAACAGCGGGCTGCCGCCGCCCAGCAGCTCCGGCATGACGTAGATCTCGATCTCATCAAGCGCCCCACGCTCGATGAGCGCCATCTGTAGCTTGCCCCCTCCCAGCATCCAGACGTCTCCGTCATCAAGCGCTCTGAGTTCGGCGATCAACGCGTCGACATCGTGGCGAATTTCGAGCGTCCCTCGGGGCGCGTCGATGACGCCAGAGGTGACGACAATCACTCTGTGGTGTGGATACGGCCAAGGAGCGGGGTCGCGAGCGAGAAAGTCATACGTGCCGCGTCCCATGACGACCGTTCTGACCCGCCGGAGGAAGACGTTGTAATCGTGCTCCCCGAGCGCCATGCCCTCATAACGCTGCAGCCAATCGAGTCTGTCCCCAGGTGACGCGATGAAGCCGTCAAGGCTGGTCGCGATGTAGCCAAGAATGCGTGCCATGGCGCGCCCTTTTTTATAAGCGAACGTTCGTTTATATTACCCCAATGGGCAGATCGAAGAAAGTCTCGGACGAAGAACTGATGGATCGACTCCTCGTCCTCATCGCCAGGGACGGGCCAGGCCTGTCGTTCGCACACGCCGCGCAATGGGTCGATCTCGCGCCTGCCACACTTGTGCAGCGCTTTGGAACGCGAGAGGGCATGGTCGAGTCGACCCTGTCGCATGCCTGGACGCGGTTGGAGCAAGCCACTCACGCCGCCGATGCCCAGGCGTCGGCGGATCCTGCGGGCGCGGTGGACCTGCTCCTGCGCCTGACAGCGAGGGGGGCTGGAGACGTGGACTTCTCGGATGGACTGTTACTGCTTCGAGAGGATTTCCGTCACCCTGCGCTTCGCGCTCGAGGCGCGCAGTGGACCAAGCAGTTGACCACTGCATTGGGACAACGCCTTTCCCGGGATCCGGTGCTTGCCGATGTGCTGGGTCAGCAGTTGGCCAGCGTCTGGCAGGGCGCCATCATCTGGTGGGGCTTCACGCGAAAAGGCACGCTTGAAGCCAATGTAAAGGCCGTATTGGACGACTGGTGTCGCATCGCTCTTCGCGCCTGAACCCGGTGTCCCAACGCGTGCCAGCGCACAGCGATCACTGCGGCGCCCCCCCGGATTGAAAGAAACCCTTCTCGATTCTCGACCGCCGATGCCATCGACCGATGCATCGGCCGGCTCGCGCGCGCTAGTGCAGGCGAGGCCTGCGCGATCGCGGCACTTGCCATCGAATCCGCTCATGGCTGCGATGAGATCGTCGCGCTTGTGACGTCCGCGAGAGCCTGTCGACAATCGCCGCACGATCAAGACCGGAGTGAACGATGCGAAGCGCGATCGGTTGGATGCTGTGGACGACGGCGGTGCTCGGTGGCCTCGGCGCGCTGCAGGCGATGGCGGCCGAGCCGCTGCCGCAGTTGCGCGCCTACGAGGTGCCCGCCGCCTGGCGGCAGCCGGTCGCGCCATTGCGCATCGCCGCCGGCACCTGGCAGATCGGCACGGCGCAGTTGAGCGCGCTGCTGCTCAAGGGCGATGCCGGCGCCATCCTGATCGACGGTGGCATGCCGCAGACCGCCGAGCACCTGCTCGCGAACATGGCCGCACTCGGCGTGGCCCCGTCCGACCTGAAGTTCATCGTGCTCAGCCACGCCCATGCCGACCATGCCGGCCCGTTGGCGGCCCTGCGTCGGGCCACCGGTGCCCGGGTCGTGGCCAATGCCGAATCGGCGCAGTTGCTCGTACGCGGTGGCAGCGACGACCTCCACTACGGCGATGCCTTTCTCTACCCGCCGGTCGTCACCGATCGTCTGCTGCAGGACGGCGAAACGCTGGCATTGGGCGAGCTGCGCTTGCAGGTGCATTTCACCCCCGGCCACACCCCGGGCAGCATGAGCTGGACCTGGACCGACCGGGCCGACGATGGCACGTCCGTGCGGATCGCCTACGTCGATAGCCTCAGCGCGCCCGATTACCGCCTGCTCGGCACCCCCCGCTATCCGCACATCGTCGACGCCTATCGCGCGAGCTTCGCGCGCGTGCGCAGCCTGCCCTGCGACCTGCTGCTGACCCCGCATCCGGACTTCAGCGGGATGCGCTATGGCGCCACGCTCGAGCGCGCGCACCCAGCCACCTGCGCAAGCTATGCCGATGCCGCCGAGGCCGCATTCGAGGCGCAGCTCAAGGCGGAACGAGAGGGCGCGGCAGACTGAGGGCTGCGTCGGTCGGAGTGGCCGAAGAACGCGCGTACTGCCCTGCCCCACCCGGTGCGCTGCGCGCACCGACCTTGTAAGTTGCTTTTGCGGTCCGGGAGTTGGCATTTTTCGGATCGCCCCGTGCCAGACCGTCCGACCTTTGATCGATCAGATCGTGGGGGAGCTTGGGTCGGCAT
>NZ_JBDJMI010000044.1:0-10890 GCF_039673825.1 Luteimonas sp. TWI662
ATGGCGTTGTGTCAAGGCCGCCCCCGTTGCCCGCCCCTAAACCCGGGGTCAAAACCCGGGGTCCGGGGGCACTTTCATGGCGAAAGTGCCCGCTGACCCCGGTTTTGGAGTGGGTGGCCCCGTACACTCGGTGCCCCTTTCACGATGGACGCAGGCCAGATGATCCGGACCAAGCTGCCCAAGGTCGGCACCACGATCTTCACCGTGATGTCGCAGCTGGCGGCCGAGCACGGCGCGGTCAATCTCGGGCAGGGCTTCCCGGATTTCGAGGTGCCCCCGCGCCTGGTCGATGCACTCGCCGCGGCGATGCGCGACGGTCACAACCAGTACGCGCCGATGACCGGCATCCCGGCGCTGCGCCAGGCGATCGCAGAGAAGACCGCGCGTGTCTACGGCCATCTTCCCGATCCCGAGACCGAAGTCACCGTGACCAGCGGCGCGACCGAGGCGCTGTTCAACGCGATCCACGCGGTCGTGCGCGCCGGTGAGGAGGTGATCGTGCTCGACCCGGCCTACGACAGCTACGCGCCGGCGATCGAACTGGCCGGTGCGGTCGCGGTGCATGTGCCGCTCGATCCGGCCACCTTTGCGCCGGACTGGCAGCGCGTGCGCGAGGCCGTCACACCGCGCACCCGCCTGCTGATCGTCAACAGCCCGCACAACCCCTCGGGCGCGATGTTCGCGGCCCACGACATGCAGGCGATCGCCGACATCGTCGCCGACACCGGCATCTACCTGCTGTCGGACGAGGTCTATGAGCACATCGTCTTCGACGGCGCGCGGCACGAGTCGGCACTGCGCTACCCGGCGCTGCGCGAGCGCGCATTCGTGGTCTCGAGTTTCGGCAAGACCTATCACTGCACCGGTTGGAAGCTCGGCTACTGCATCGCACCGCCGGCGTTGAGCGCGGAGTTCCGCAAGGTCCACCAGTACAACGTGTTCTGCACATTCGCACCGGCCCAGCATGCGTTTGCCGAGATGTTGCGCGAGGAGCCGGCGCATTACGAGCAGCTCGGCGCGTTCTACCAGGCCAAGCGCGACGCGTTCGCCGCGCAGTTGGCGACCACGCGCCTGCGGCCGTTGCCGGTCCCGGGCGGCTATTTTCAGCTCGTCGATTACGCCCAGGTCAGCGAACTCGACGATGTGGCGTTCTGCCGTTGGCTGACGATCGACAAGGGCGTGGCCGCGATCCCGCTATCGCCGTTCTACGCCAGGCCACCGCAGGGCCAGCGACTGGCGCGGCTGTGCTTTGCGAAAAATCCGGCGACGCTCGATGCGGCGATCGCGCGGCTGCGTACGCTGTAGCCTGCCGCCGGGCCGCCGGGCCGCCGGGCCGCCGGGCCGCCGGGCCGTGGCGGCGGGGCTGCGACGATCGGTCGCAACCGCGCCTTCAGGGCCCAGCGCCTAGAATCATGGGACCTCGCGGCCCACGCGGCGCCGCGATTGTCCTTCCCGAACCCTCAAGCGTCCCCGTGCGATCGTTGCTGCCGTCCGTTCTCTGTCTCACGCTCGCGCTGTCTGCGTGCGCGTCGCCGCCTGCCGGCCCGTTCCACGGCACCGACCTGTCGGGTGTGTCCTACGGGCGCAGCCTGGACTTGCAGGACACCGAGGGCCGCCCGCGCGGCCTGGGCGACTTCCGAGGCGATTACGTCCTGCTCTCGTTCGGCTACACCCATTGTCCCGAGGTCTGCCCGACGAGCCTGCTCAAGGCCACCCAGGTGCGCCGAGCGCTGGGCGAGGACGGCGACCGGCTCAGGATCGTGTTCGTCACCGTCGATCCCGAGCGCGATACCGGAGCGGTGCTCGATGAGTACGTGCGCGCGTTCGGCGACGGCATCGTCGCGTTGCGCGGCGATGCGATGCAGACGCGACTGGCGGCGCAGACCTTCCGTGTGACCTACCGGCAGGTGCCCACCCGCTCGTCGTATGCGATGGACCACACCATGGTCAATTACGTGATCGGGCCGGACGGCCGGCTGCAGCTGGCGTTCCAGTACGATCAGCCGGTCGCGCAGATGGTCGACGACCTGCGGGTCTTGATGACGCGCGAGCGCGGAACCGACTGACCTTGCGGTCGGACTTCTCCGACTTGCGGCCACCGCGATGCACCGCTTAGCCTCGTTCTGGGGAATACAACGGGACAACAAGGATGAAGATTCGTGTGTTCATGGTCGATGACCATGCATTGGTACGTACCGGCATGCGCATGATCCTCGACGGACAGTCCGACATCGAGGTCGTCGGCGAGGCCCAGAGCGGCGAGGACGCGCTGCCGCAGATCCGCAAGCTGCAGCCCGATATCGTGCTGTGCGACCTGCACCTGCCCGGCGTCAGCGGTCTGGAGGTCACCGAGCGCATCGTGCGCGGCGGCTCGCCGACGCGCGTGATCGTGGTCTCGATCCTCGAGGACGGGCCGATGCCGCGTCGGCTGATCGAAGCCGGCGCCTCGGGCTACGTGGGCAAGGGCGGCGATGCCGCAGAGCTGGTACGTGCGGTGCGCGACGTCGCGCGCGGCAAGCGTTATCTCGCCAGCACGATTGCGCAGAACCTGGCGCTGGCCGGCGTCGACGGCGATGGCACGCCGTTCGATGCGCTGTCCAGTCGCGAGCTCGAGGTTGCGATGCTGTTGCTGCACGGCCTGCGGCAGGAGGACATCGCCCGGCGGCTGAGCCTGAGCGCGAAGACGGTCAATACCCACAAATCGCGGCTGTTCGAAAAACTGCAGATCCAGGATGCGATCGCATTGGCGCGGTTGGCGAGCCAGTACGGCATCGCACCGCCCGACATGGCGGTGTAGGCGCCCGCGCCGCGCCCGCGGTACCGACGCGAAAGCGCGGACTGATCGTCTCGGCACGGTCGTGGCCCGCACCCGGATCCGGCCGGCTGGCGAGGCAGGGCGGGGCCGTCTCGCCGCCCGTATGCGTCGGGCGCGCTGTGGGATCTGCTGCCCAGCGCAGTGATGCCCGCGATCGAGCGCGCGTTGCGGCACAGACGCTGGCTCGCCGAGAGGGCCAAAAAGAAGCCCCGGACATGCCGGGGCTTCTTCGTGTGGCTCAGGCCTCGCGGCTCGGCGGCGGGTCCGGCTGCTCGTCCTGCTTGGCCTTGGCGTCGCTTGCCGCAGGCGTGCGCGTCGCGACTGCGGACTCGGGCACGTCGTGACGCTCGGCATCGGGCTGCGCCTCGGGCTCGACTGCGTCCGTCGGCTCGGCCTGTGGCGGCGTCGCTGCGGCGATACCGGCCCGCGACGCATCCGCTGCCGAGTCGACTGCGTGCGCGGCCTGCGGCACCTCGTCGATCGCCTCGGTCCGCTCGACCTCGACGGCCTTGACCGCTTCGACCTGCTCGACTGCGTCGGTCGCTGGGGTGCTGGACACCGGCGCATCGAACAGACCCGGGGCCGTCTCGCGGCTCCCAGCGTCCGCCACCGGCTGTTCGACCGGCGAAGCGGGCACGGCGGCATCAGCCTCGGCCTGGGCGGTGTCGACCGCCGACGGGGTCGACAGCGTCGCGGCCGGATCGACCGGGTCCGCGTCCTGGGCCGGTGCCGGAACCGAGGCGTCTGCCACGCCGGTATCGACGTCGGTCTGCGCGTCTTCTGCTGCCGGCAGGGCCGGGGCGGTGGTCGGGGCCGATGCAGGCGCCGCCGACGACGGTTCGGACGCGTTGTCGACAGGCGCCTGCGCCGCGCCATCGGCGCCGGTCGCGATCACGGCCGCGGCTGCGGCAGCTGCGGAAGCAGGCGCCGCGGCTGCAGCGGGCGTGAGCGCAGGCGCCGACGTCGCGGCCTGGGGCTGCGCCGGGGCGGCCGGCAGGTCGTCGAAGTCGAACTCGGGCTGGGCGCGGTCGGACGGGACGATGCCGTGGTCGTCCGCGGCCTCGTCGTCGTCCTGCTGCAGCTCGTCGCCCGCGACGCTGCCGTCGCCAGCCTTGCCACGGCGGCGGCGGCGGCCGCCGCGACGACCGCGACGGCGACGGCCGTTGCCGCCCTCGTCATCATCGCTCGTGGTCGGTGCCTCGTCGGTCCGATCCTCGTCGGTCGGATCGGCATCGACCACGGCCGGCGCGAGCTGGGGCGATGCCGCGTCCGCTGCCGAAGCCGGCGCGTGCCGATCGGCCTCTGCCGGGGCCGATGCCTCGACCTTCGGCGACTCGACCGGTGCCGGGGCGACCTCCGTGCGTGCGGGCGCTGCCGCCTGGGCCGGCGGCGTCGAGACCACGGCCGCGGTGGCCGCGACGGCCGGGGCCGTCATCGTCTCGGGGGCGTCGTCCTCGCCTCTGGGCGGACGGGGCGCGCGCGGCGGCTTCTGCTTCTGGCGACGCTCCTGGGGACGCTTGTCCTGGGCTGCGGGCTGCTCGCGGCGCGATTCGCGCTGCGGCGTGGCGGCCTGCTCCTCGCGTGCAGGTGCCGAGGCGCCGGTCTGCGCGCCCTGACCACCTTGTCCACCCGAACGCGACCCGCGGCGGTCGCGACGCTGACCGTTGCGGCCGTTGCCGCGTCCTTCGCCGCGCGGCTGGCCATCCCGGGCCTGACCATCGGGGCGCGGCGCGCGGGTGTCCTGGCGCGCGGGCTGCGGCGCAGGGGCGGGAGCGGCGAACAGCGTCTTGAGCCAGCCGACGAAACCGCCGGACGAGGCCTGGGCCGGCGCCGGTGCAGGGGCGGCCACGGGCGCGGGGGCCGGGGCGGGCGCCGGCTCGGGCTTGGGCTCGCGGATCGGCGCAGGCTGGGCCGGGCGGACATTGGTCACGGCCGGCGGCGGCACGTTGAGGTTGCCCTTGCTCAGCGCGATCGTCGCCACGCGGCGCGGCGTACCGCGCTGGTAGCTCGGGCGGCTGGTCTCCTCGCCGAGCTCGTTCTCACGGATGCGCGAGACCTCGTAGTGCGGCGTATGCAACTGCTCGTCGGCGACGATGATGATCGGGGCGCCGTGGCGCTTCTCGATCTCGGCCAGCGCGCTGCGCTTCTCGTTGAGCAGGTAGTTGGCGATCTCCACCGGTGCCTGCACCAGCACCTGCCCGGTGTTGTCCTTCATCGCGTGCTCTTCGGCGACGCGGATGATCGACAGCGACAGCGATTCGATGCTGCGCATACGGCCGTGGCCTTCGCAGCGCGGGCACACGATCTGGCTGGACTCGCCCAGGCTCGCGCGCAGGCGCTGGCGGCTCATCTCCAGCAGGCCGAACTTGGAGATCCGGTTTTGCTGCACGCGTGCGCGGTCGTACTTGAGCGCGTTCTGCAGCCGGTTCTCGACGTCGCGCTGGTGCTTGTTGGACGACATGTCGATGAAGTCGATCACCACCAGGCCGCCCAGGTCGCGCAGGCGCAGCTGGCGGGCCACCTCGTCGGCGGCCTCCAGGTTGGTGTTGAACGCGGTTTCTTCGATGTCGCCACCCTTGGTGGCGCGCGCCGAGTTGACGTCGATTGCGGTCAGCGCCTCTGTCTGGTCAATGACCAGCGCGCCGCCGGAGGGCAGGCGCACGGTGCGCTCGTAGGCGCTCTCGATCTGCGACTCGATCTGGTAGCGGTTGAACAGCGGGACGTCGTCGGTGTAGTGCTTGAGCTTGCGCAGGTTGTGCGGCATCACCTGCTCAACGAAGTCGCGCGCCTCGGCGTACATCTCCGGCGTATCGACCAGGATCTCGGCGATATCGGCGCGCATGTAGTCGCGCAGCGCCCGGGTGATCAGGCGCGACTCCTGGTAGATCAGGAAGGGCGAGGGCTTGCTGAGCGCGGCCTCGGCGATCGCCCGCCAGATGCTCAGCAGGTAGTCCAGGTCCCATTGCAGTTCTTCGGCGTCGCGGCCGACGCCGGCGGTACGGATGATCACGCCCATGTCGTCGGGAATGGTCAGCGCGTCCATCGCCTTCTTCAGCTCGGCGCGGTCCTCGCCTTCGATCCGGCGCGAGACGCCGCCGGCGGTCGGCGAGTTGGGCATCAGCACCATGTAGCGGCCGGCCAGCGAGATGAACGTGGTCAGGGCGGCGCCCTTGTTGCCGCGCTCTTCCTTGTCGACCTGGACGACGACCTCCTGGCCCTCGCGCAACAGCTCCTTGATCGAGCCCTTGTTGGGGTCGACGCCGGCCTGGAAATAGTCGCGCGAGACTTCCTTGAGCGGCAAAAAGCCGTGGCGGGCGGCGCCGTACTCGACGAACGCGGCCTCGAGCGAGGGTTCGATCCGGGTGATCCGGCCCTTGTAGATATTGGACTTCTTCTGTTCCCGCGACGGCTGTTCGATATCGATGTCGTACAGGGACTGGCCGTCGACGATGGCGACGCGCAGTTCTTCTGCCTGCGTCGCATTGATGAGCATGCGCTTCATGGATTGCGTTCCTCAACGCGCTCTCGCGCGCGGAACGTCGGGGCGTTTCGCCTGGATGAAGCCTGAAGCCGCCGCGCACGCGCAGCGACGAACCGGATTTTCCAGCGCTACGACACCACGGCGGGCCGCGGGAGCGCTCGTTGTTGTCTGGGTGTTGCGGGCCGCTGGCCGCTCGCGACCGGTCTTGGACCGGGACGGGCGCCGCGCGGGACGTGTTCAGCGCCGATGCCAGGCATCGGGCGATAAGCAGCGTTGCCGTCCAGCCGCTAACATGGCCGCCCCTGGGGCGGTGGCCGCGCACTGTCCGGAGACCTTCGGAAGGTGGGCTTTTGGCCCGTGATCTTCCAGGGAAATCAGCACCTTATATCGCGGGCCGAGTGTAGCAGATAAATAAGCGACGATGACTGACAACGATTCCGGCCCGGCCGGCGGCGGCGTGCGGCTGGTCCGGGTAACCGACGACCGCGCCGGCCAGCGCCTCGACAACTTCCTGCTGGGCCAGCTCAAGGGCGCGCCGCGTTCGATCGTCTACAAGATCGTGCGCAGCGGCCAGGTCCGGGTGAACGGTGGCCGCGCCAAGGCCGAGCGCAAGCTCGAGGCCGGCGACGAGGTCCGCATTCCCCCGGTCAGGCTGGCGCCGGCCGGAGAGGCGGGCACGCCGTCGCGCGGGCTGCTGGCGGCGATGGAGGCGAGCATCGTGTTCGAGGATGCGCGGCTGCTGGCGATCAGCAAGCCGTCGGGCATCGCCAGCCACGGCGGCAGCGGGATCAGTTTCGGGGTCATCGAGACCCTGCGCGCGCTGCGCCCGAACCAGTCGCTGGAGCTCGTGCACCGGCTCGACCGCGACACCTCGGGGCTGATGGTGCTGGCCAAGAAGCGCTCGGCGTTGACCCAGTTGCAGGCGCTGATGCGCGAGGATCATGGCGCGGGTATTCGCAAGCGCTACCTCGCGCTGCTCGCCGGCCGCCTGCCCGACGGCACGATGAGCGTCGATGCGGCGTTGCACGTGGGCTTGCGGCAGGGCGGCGAGCGCCACGTCCAGGTCAACGCCGCGGGCAAGCCTTCGCTGAGCCATTTCCGGGTGCTGGAGCGCCGCGGTGGACAGTCGTACTGCGAGGTGCGGATCGAGACCGGGCGCACCCACCAGATCCGCGTACACGCTCAGCACATCGGCCATCCGGTGGCCGGCGACGACAAGTACGGCGATCTCGAGGTCAACCGCCGGCTGCGCGAGCAGATCGGACTGCGGCGCCTGTTCCTGCATGCCGCATCGCTGGAGTTCACGCTCGACGACGGCGAGGCCTACGTCCTCAATGCGCCGCTGGCCGAAGACCTGCGCGAGGCGCTGGACCGGCTGGGCTGAGCTGGGAGGCGGTCACGGCGCGACTGGAATCGCGCTCAAAGACGCTCGCCGGACGCTGGGACGCCGAGTCGATGGCCGCAGTGCCCTGACCGCGCCCTTATTCGACCTCGGTGCCGTAACCCGCGCGCAGCACTTGCCGGTAGTCGGCCATCGAGGGCAGTCCGACAGCAGCGCGGTGCGCCTCCAGGCCGTCCGGGTCCTCCACCGGGCGCATCCGCATGACGCCATCGTCACCGGTTTGGAACTGGGGGCCGTAGCGCTGGGGCTGGCCGTCCGCGAGCAAGACGCGGTCGGTCAGCAGCGCGAAGTCGCTGCGGTCGGCACGGTCCAGTTCGACCGCGACCTGCATCCGCGCGAGCGCGTCCCGCTGGAATGCGGGGTCGTGGTCGGCATGTTGGACGAGCAGCCAAGCTGCCTTCGCACCGTCGTGGCCGACGAGATCGCTGTCGGGCCAACCTCGGGTTTCGATCAGCGGCTTCAGCCATGCGACGTTCTCGCGGTCGACCGCTGCGATCGCCTCCCAGTCGGACTGATCGAGCCGCCCCGTGCCGCCATCGGTCATCGCGCTGCGGACGGCCTGGTCACGCGCCGCGCGCGCCAGGAGTTCTGCGCGCAGCGCGGAATCGCGGGTGTCGGCGCGCGCGGCGTCCAGCGACTCGGCCTCGGCGCGCAATGCGGTCCATCCCGGCTGCGCCCGCAACGCGTCCAGCCCCGGGCGAGATTTGCCCAGCAGTTCGTCGAGTGCGATCCGACCGTTGGGGAGCTGCCTTCGCAGATACGCGAAGGCATCATCGTAGCGTCCCGTCGCAGACAGGCATTCGGCGGTCAGCAGTTCGCCACTCATCGGGATCGCGCCGCCCGCGGCTTCCGCGCCCAGCAGGATCTCGCCGCAACGGGCGGGGTCGCCCGCCGTGTACGCGTCCAACGCGTCCATGAAGGTTGGCGGATTCGCCCAAGCAGGCACCGCGCAGGTGAGCGCGGCGAGCATGCCGATCGCGCGGCGGCTCACGCGACCAATCGGTCGGCCTTGGCCGCGCAGATGAAGTCGTTTTCGCTCAGTCCGCCGACGTCGTGGGTCGAGTAGCGCACGTCGACCCGGTCGTAGTGCACGCCCAGGTCGGGGTGGTGGTCCTCGCGGTGGGCCATGAACGCCAGGGCATTCACGAACGCCATCGTCCGGTGGTAATCCTCGAACCGGAACGTGCGGGTCAGCGCGCCGCCGTCCTCGGCGAGGGTCCACTCGGGCAGGTGCGGCAGCAGTTCCCGTACCCGCGCTTCGGGCAGGCGGTGCTCGGCGCCACGGCGGGCGATGCAGTGGGCCTGGGCGAGGGGGATCAGATCCGACATCGGCAGCTCCTTGGGCAGCGGCGGCCGTTCCGCAACGGCCATTCATGCGACAGACGGCGACCGGCACGTGCGCCGGCGCAGGCTCGCTAGAATACCCCCATGATCAATATCTCCGAATCCGCCCAGACGCATTTCCGCAAGCTGATCGAGCGCGAGGCGCTACCGGGACTGGGGGTGCGCCTGGCCGCGGTCCACGCCGGTACCACGCGCGCGGACGTGCGCCTGGAGTTCGCCGAGCCAGGCGATCTGACCGGCGACGAATGGGCGATCGACTGCGAGGGCTTCACGCTGTGGCTCGACGCGCCCAGCGTGCCTTACCTGGACGGCGCGCAGATCGACTACGAGGCCCGCGCGACCGGCGGGCAGTTGCAGATCCGTGCGCCGAAGATCAAGGGCGAAGCGCCGCCGGAGGCCGCATCGCTGGTGGAGCGGGTGCACTGGGTGGTCGAGAACGAAGTCAATCCCCAGCTGGCCCAGCATCGCGGCAACGTGTCGGTGCAGGAGATCACCGCCGAGGGCGTGGTGGTGCTGCGCTTCGGTGGCGGCTGCCACGGCTGCGGCCTGGTCGACGTGACCCTCAAGCAGGGCATCGAGAAGACGCTGATGGAGAAGGTCCCCGGCGTCACCGCCGTGCGCGACGCGACCGACCACGACAGCGGCAGCGCGCCGTACATGCCGCGCGACGTGGCCTGAGCCAGGTCCGGCAGCCGGCGGCCTGCGACGGATGTTCACCTCTACCGACCTGATCGAGGTGCTCCGTCGCCGGCGGTCGGGCGGGGCGGCCGAGGCGGCGCCGGACTTTCCGCCCGGTTGGACGGCGTGGTTTGCGGCCATGCAAGCGCGCGCCGGCGGGGTGACCGGCGCGGCCGCGCCGGCGATCGCCGCAGTGCTGGCCGGCCAGCCGGCATCGCCTCGGCGTCGGCATGCGCCGCCGGCCAGTGCACTGGCCGCCTGGGCCAGCCTGGCCTATCCGCTCTGGGAGCATGCCCCCCGGGACGAGCGCGGCCTGCGGGTCGTCTCGCTGGTGACGACGCTGCTGATCCAACTGAGCTGGCTGGGCCTGTTGCTGCTGCTGATGCAGGCGCGGTTCCTCGCCGCGACCGAGGCCGCCGCCCACGGCGAGGAGCACGTCGTCGAGGCGGTGTTCATTGGCGCCGGCACGCCACGCGATGCCGGGGGCGATCCGGGCGAGGCACCAACGCCACCGACACCGACCGCTGCCGCGCAGGCGACGCCCACCGACCCGGCATCCGCACCGGTACCCGCGCCCACGGTGCCGCCCCCGGCGCAGGATCCCGCGCCCGCACAATCGATGGCCGATGCGGACGACGCGCCCGCGCAGGACGTGCTGCAGGTCACCGAGACGCCGCGGCCAGACAGTGCGTTCACGCTGCCGCCGCCGCGTCCGGCGGCGCCGGAGGTCGCCGTGCGCGACCGGCAGGTGCCCGACGCGCCGTTGCAGGCGGTCGAGATCCCGGCCCTACGAGGTCCTCAGCGCATCGACTTGGCGCCGCCCACGCCAGAGGCGCCGACGCTGGAGCTCGAGGTCCGCGAGCGGGCCGTGGCGCAGGCGACCGAGACCGTCCGTCTGCCGACCGCGCCGCGACCGGACGTGACGGTCGAGACGCCGACGCCAGCGGCGCGGTCCGCGCCCGAAGTCACCGCGCGCGAACGCAACGTGCCGCTGCGCGATCCCGCGCCCGCTGCCGAAGTCGCGACGACCCCGGCCCCCACCTCGGCACCGGCGCCTGCTCCGGCGCGGCCCGTGCCAGGCGGCGCGGCGACGCCAGCGCCGGGAACGGGCGAGCAGACCCCGGCCGCGACCGCAGGGCGTGGGCCCGTCGCGGCGTCCCCGCCGGGCGC
>NZ_JBDJMI010000045.1:0-10751 GCF_039673825.1 Luteimonas sp. TWI662
GGGGGGGGGGGGGGGGGGGGGGGGGGGGGGGGGGGGGGGGGGGGGGGGGGGGGGGGGGGGGGGGGGGGGGGGGGGGGGGGGGGGGGGGGGGGGGGGGGGGGGGGGGGGGGGCGGGGGGGCGGGGGGGGGGGGGGGGGGGGGGCGCCGTGGCCCCCCCCCCGCGCCCGGCACCGCGTCAGCGCGCGAGCGGCTGCCAGCGCAACGCCAGGCCGTACTCGCGCCCGGGCTGGCGGTACCACGCCACCGTCTCGTAGTCCTTGTCGAGCAGGTTGGTCGCCCGCGCCTCGAGCGTCCACGCGGGTGCGAACGCCCACGCCGCACGCAGGTCGAGGGTGCCGTAGCCGCCGACGCGCAGCGTGTTGGCGGGGTTGTCGTAGCGGCCGCCGGCGCCGCGCAGCGTAGTGCCGATGCGCAGGTCGCCAAAGCTGCGATCGATGTCGAGCCGGCCGCTGCTGCGCGCGCGCCGGGCGAGCAGGTGGTCGTGATAGGCGCCTTCGCTGCGGTCGCGCGGGTCGACGTGACTCAACTCGGTCGACAGGTCCCAGCCGGCGAGGGTGGTCGCGAACGTCAGCTCGGCGCCACGGATGCGGGCCTCGTCGATGTTGCTGCCGCGACCGACATAGTCCGGCGGCGGGTAGACGAACACAATCAGGTCGTCGATGCGGCTCTCGAACACGTCGAGCGACCAGCGCCACTGGGCCGCCTGCTGCGAGATGCCGAGATTCACGCTTTTGGAGCGTTCCGGTTTGAGGTCCGGGCTCTCCGAACCGGGGAAGTACAGGTCGTTGAAGGTCGGGGCCTTGAAGCCGGTCCCGGCGCTGGCGGTCACGCGAAGGCCGTGGGCCATCTCCATGCCCCAGCCCAGGCTGCCCGTGCCGTGGCCGCCGAACTGCTCGTTGTCGTCGTGGCGCAGGCTCGCCTGCAGGCGATGCGCGCCGAAGCGACCGCGGTACTCGACGAACGTGGCGTAGTTGTCGCGCGCCGTCACCGCGTAGCGGGTGTCGCTGTCGACTTGGTCGGCCTGCCAGTCGAAGCCCAGGCTCAGGCCCTGGGTCGGCGCCAGGCCGAAGTCGGCCTGCACCGAGGCGGTGTCGCGGCGGGTGTCGATGCGGCCGACATGACTGCGCGTGCCGGTGTCGGCATCGCGGAAGGAGGTGCTCGACTTGTCGTAGGCGCGGCCGGCCTGCGCGGTCAGGCGCACGACGTCCGAGGGCGCATAGGTCAGTGTTCCGCCTGCCACCTGCTGCACGATGTCGGCCTCGTTACCGCCGAAGAGGCTGCCGTCGAACTGATTGAACGCGTCGGCATGCAAGGCATGACCTTCCAGCCGCAGCGCGTCGGTGAGCTGCACGCCGGCGCGCAGGTTCAGCGAACGGTTGCGGTAGCCGTCGCGGTCGGGCTCTTCAACGAAGCACCCCTGGAACAACGCCGACGAGCCGCGGCAGGCATCGATGCCGTCGGTGCGCTGGAACGCTGCATCGACACCGAACCAGCCCCGGCCGCTGCGGCCGCCGATACCGGCGCTGGCTTCGCGCAAGCCGTGGCTGCCGGCGCCGATTCGTGCGTGCGGCGCAATCGCGCCGTCGTGGCGGCGGGTGAAGATCTGGATGACGCCGCCGATCGCTTCCGAGCCGTAGAGACTCGAACGCGGGCCGCGTACGATTTCCACACGCTCGATCTGGTCGATCGGCAGGTCCTGGATCGCCGGCATGCCGGCGGTCGCGCTGCCGATGCGTACGCCATCGACGAGCACCAGTACGTGGTCGGATTCGGCGCCGCGCAGGAAGATCGAGCTCAGCTTGCCCGGGCCGCCGCTGTTGCCGATCTGGATGCCGGCGCGGCCGCGCAGCAGCTCCGGCAGGTCGCGCGCCTGGCTGCGTTCGATCTCGTCGCGGTCGATGATCTGCGCCGGCACGAGGGTGTCGGCCAGCGCGGTCTGGGTGCGATTGGCGGTGACGAGCACGGCGTCGAGTTCGCCGGGAGCGGCGAGCGCCGACGGAGCGAGCAGGGCAGTGGCGATCGCCACGGTCAAGGTGCGGAACGGCATTGCGGTCTCCTTGCGCGCGCGCATCGAACGCGCGGCGGGCGGGCGGGCGAAGATCGCGGGAACGGGCGCACACGGGCCGCCGTCCAGGCGCAACGCGCACCCGGAACGTCGTCGCAATGCCCGCCGCATCGCAATCAGGTGGAACTTCGAGGCCGGTCTCCGGACTTGCGCGTGGGCGGTCTGAGCCCAGGCGTCGCGCCTTCCCGTGCACAGGGCACAGTGGCGAGAAGCGACGCTTGCACACGCTTACCGTTGCGGGGGCAGTGCCGGAATGGGGTTGCCTCGCGGCGCCCGCACCGGCTTCCCGTTTCAACCCAGGCAGGCCGGGTCACCGCGAAGCAGGCGCGATTGTACGCCAGCGCTTGTCCGGTTCAGCGTGCGTCGGGGTCGCCCGGCATCGCGTCGTCGCGATCGGCCGCGTCGTGCACGATCGTGGTGACCGGGCCGCCCGCGGTCCGTGCGCGCGGGTCGGGCAGTTGTGCGGTCGCCGCTTCGGCGGCCTCGGTCAGCTGCAGGCGACGCGCCTCGGGGACCTCCTGCCAGTGGCAGTCCAGCAGCGCGCCCTCGATCGAGTACAGCAGGTTGAGGCTGGGTCGGAAGCCGGCCCGGCGCACGCGCACGAAGGCCTCGACCGCGCCCGCCGCTTCGAGGTCCTCGCGCGTGCGCAGCCCCACCTGTCGCAGCCACGCCGCCGACTTCGGCCCGAGGTTGCGCAGCTTCGGCGCGCTCAACGCGCGTGCTCGACGTAGAGCCGTGCGAGCGCCTCCAGCCCGGCCTGATCGTCGGCGTCGAACCGGGCCGGCAGCGGACTGTCGAGATCGAAGACGCCGATCAGGCGGTCGCCGTCGACCAGTGGTACGACGACTTCAGACCGCGACGCGGCATCGCAGGCGATATGGCCTGCAAAGGCGTGCACGTCGTCGACCCGCTGGGTCTGCCGGGTGCGCGCTGCGGCGCCGCACACGCCCTTGTCGAGCGGAATGCGCACACAGGCCGGCAGGCCCTGGAACGGGCCGACGACCAGTTCGGTCCCGTCGTAGAAATAGAAGCCGACCCAGTTGAGGTCGGGCAGGGCGTGGTAGACCAGCGCCGAGAGGTTCGCGGCATTGGCGATGGGGTCGGATTCGCCGTGCAGCAGAGCGCGGGCCTGTGCCGCGAGCGCGGCATACTGGTCGGCCTTGCTGCCGCTCAGAGGTGTGGAAGTGAACATGTCGCGCAGTGTAGCAGCGGGGTCGCACCCGCCCGGCCGCGCCGTCGCTGGCGTCCCGATAGGCGCACCGGTATGAGCGCGCGCACGTGCCTGGTCACCGGGACCGATACCGGCATCGGCAAGACCCACGCCAGCGTGGCGCTGCTGCAGGCATTGCGTGCCGATGGTCGCCGCGCGGTCGGCATGAAGCCGGTCGCCAGCGGCTGCGATTGGCAGGACGGTGGCTGGCGCAATGAGGATGCGCTGGCGCTGCAGGCCGCCAGCCGGCCCCGTCCGGCATACGCCGACGTCAACCCGGTGGCCCTGCCCGAAGCGACCGCGCCGACCCTGGCCGCACGCGCAGCCGGCGTGATCGTCAATGCCGCCGATCTGCACGCGGCGCACGCGCGGCTCGCCGCGGCGGCCGATGTGGTGCTGGTCGAAGGCGCCGGCGGCTGGGCCGCGCCGCTGGCCGAGGGCATCGAACATGCGGACCTGGCGCGGTGGCTGGGCGGCGCAGTGGTGCTGGTGGTCGGGCTCCGGCTCGGCTGCCTGAGCCATGCCCGGCTGAGCGCACGCGCGATCGCGGCCGACGGCTGTCGGCTTGTGGGTTGGGTCGGCAACCGGATCGATCCAGAGTTCTCGCGCGCAGACGACTATCTGGGGCTGCTCGCCGACGCATTGCCTGCGCCGTGTCTGGGTGTGCTGCCGTTCGTCGGCGACGGGGGCAGCGCCGAGGCGGGCGCCCTGGTGCTCGATCCGGCCTGGATCGACGCGCTGCCGCGCCGGCTCTGATCGGTGGCGTGGCAACCCCGGCCAGCGCCCCGGGGGCCCCCCGTGCGCAAAGCCCCAAGGGCACCCGCGCCGGGGGGGGCGCCCGGGGGCTCGACCCGGCCTGGCGCGCCGCGCGGCCGCGCGGGCTGGGCTGGGGGGGGGGGCCGCCGCGGCCGGCGCCGCGCAGCCCCGACGTGCTCAGTGCCCCTGGGGCACCGGCGTCGCTGGGTTGCCGTCGTGCCCGTCGGCGTCCGTGGCGGCCACCGCGCCCCGGTCGTGGCTGTGGTCACGCGCCAGCAGCAGGTAGAACGCCGGCAGCACGAACAGCGTGAACGCGGTGCCGATCGACATGCCGGCGGCGATCACCAGGCCCATCGAGAAGCGCGCCGCCGCACCCGGACCGCTGGCGATCAGCAGCGGCACCATCGCGAACACCAGCGCGGCCGTCGTCATCAGCACCGGTCGCAGGCGGATCGCGGCGGCCTGCTCGATCGCCTCGGCCTTGCTCAGACCTTCGTTGATCTGCAGCTTGTTGGCGAACTCCACGATCAGAATGCCGTGCTTGGAGATCACACCCACCAGGGTGACCAGGCCCACCTGCGTGTAGATGTTGATCGACATGCCAGGGAAGGCCTCGATGCCGGCGAACTGCAGGATGCCCGACACCAGGCCCAGCGCGTTGAGCACCAGCAGTGCGCCGCTGATCGCCATCGGCACGGTGATCAGCATGATCAGCGCATCGCGGAAGCTCTCGAACTGCGCGGCCAGCACCAGGAAGATGATCACCAGCGCGAACGCCAGCGTGATCAGCATCGTGGTGCCTTCCTGCTTGAACTGCCGCGACTCGCCGGCGTAGTCCACGCTGTAGCCCTGCGGCAGCACGTCGGCGGCGATCTCGTCGAGCACCCGCAGCGCCTCGCCCTTGGTCACGCCCGGTCGCGGCGCGAAGGTGATGCCCACCGCATTGAGCTGCTGGAAGCGCTTGAGCGACTGCGGCTGCGCGCTTTCCTTGAACGAGACCACCGTCGAGAGCGGGATCAGCTCGCCGCTGCGGGTACGGGTGTAGTAGTTGCCGAGTTGCTCGGCATTGAGCCGGTCGGCGCGCTGCACCTGCGGGATCACCCGGTAGGAGCGGTTCTGCATCGCGAAGCGATTGACGTAGCCGCCGGCGAGCAGCGCGCTCATGTCGGCCGCCAACGTGCGCATGTCGATGCCCAGCAGCGCCGCCTTGTCGCGATCGATCTGCACCTCCACGCGCGGCTTGTCGATCTTCAGGTCCTTGTCCAGGAAGATGAAGCGCCGGCTCTGCTGCGCGCGCGCGACGACCTCGTCGGCGATCTCCGACAGCTGCGCCAGCGAACCGATGCCGCCGATCAGGAACTCGCCGCCGCCGTCGCCGCCGGCCGAGGGCAGCGACGGCGGCACCAGCGCGAAGATGTTCAAGCCGGTGATCTCGGCAAGCTTGGGCTGCAGGTCCTGCTGCAGCACCTGGTTGGTCGAACGGTCGCGCTGGCTCCAGGGCTTGAGCACGAAGCCGCCCATCGCGCTGTTGCTGCCCCCCATGCCGCCGAAGCCGCCGTTGAACAGGAAGAAGTCGTTGATCTCGGGGATCTGATCCACGATGTCGGACATCTCTTCGGTGTAGCGCTCGACATAGTCCAGCGTGCTTGCCGCATCCGCGCTGCCGATCGCGAACACGAAGCCTTCGTCCTCCATCGGCGCCGGTTCCTTGGGCGCGCCGATGTACAGGAATGCGCACGAGACCAGCACCACCGCGCCGAAGGCCAGGATCACGCCGCGGGTCTGCAGCGCGCCGTGCAGGCGTCGCTGATAGCCGTGCTGCAGGGCGTCGAAGCGGCGGTCCAGCCACGCTTCCAGGCGGCTTTTGCCGCTGCCCTGACCATGCGGCTTGAGGATCTTGGCGCACATCATCGGCGTAAGCGTCAGCGCGATCACGCCCGACAGCAGCACCGAGCCGGCCAGCGTGAACGCGAATTCGGTGAACAGCACTCCGGTCAGTCCGCCCTGGAAGCCGATCGGCAGATACACCGCGATCAGGGTCGTGGTCATCGCCACAACCGGCCACGCCAGTTCGCGCGCGCCACGGATCGACGCATCGAACGGCGTCATGCCCTCCTCGATGTGGCGGTGGATGTTTTCCAGCACGATGATCGCGTCGTCGACCACGATGCCGATCGCCAGCACCATCGCCAGCAATGTGAGCAGGTTGATCGTGAAGCCCATCAGCAGCATCAGGAACAGCGCGCCGACCAGCGACAGGGGCACGGTGATCGCCGGGATCAGCACGCTGCGCAGCGACCCCAGGAACAGGTAGATGACCACGATCACGATGATCACCGCTTCGATGATCGTGCGGATGACCTCGTTGATGCCGTCCTGGATCGACTCGGTGCTGTCGTAGGGGATCGTCGCCTCGATGCCCTCGGGCAACTGCGGCACGATCTCGTTGTCCCAGGCGCGGCGCACGTCTGCGATCACGTCCAGCGCGTTGGCGTCGGGCGAGACATAGATGCCCATGAACGTGGCCGAGGCCCCGTTGATGCGCACCGACGAGCCGTAGTTCTCCGAGCCCAGCACCACATCGGCGATATCGCCCAGGCGCACGATCGCGCCGTCTGCCTCGCGCACCACCAGCGCGCGGAACTCATCGGGCGTGCGCAGATCGGTGCGCGCGGTGAGATCGACCGCCACCATCTGGCCCTTGGTCGAGCCCAGGGCCGAGAGCACGTTGTTGGCCTGCAGCGCGGCGTGGACATCGCTGGCGGTGACGCCCAGCGCGGTCATCCGGTCGGGCTTGAGCCACACCCGCATTGCAAATGCGCCCGGGCCCATGATTTCGGCACGCTGCACGCCTGGGATCGTCGCGATCTTCGGCTCCACCGCGCGCGTGAGGTAGTCGGTGATCTGGTTGTCGTCGAGCGTGTCGCTGGCGAACGAGACATACATCGCCGCGACCTGCTGGCCCTGCTGCAGGTCGATGACCGGATTCTCGGACTCGGCCGGCAGTTCGCTGCGCAGCTTGTTGACCTTGGCCGCGATCTGGGTGAGGGCCTGGTTGGGATCGTAGTCCAGGCGGATGTAGGCCTGGATCACGCTCACGCCGGCCGAACTGGTCGAGGTGATGTAATCGATGCCTTCGGCACTGGCGACTTCGCGCTCGAGCGGCGTGGTGATGAAGCCCTGGATCAGGTCGGCGTCGGCGCCGAAGTACGTGGTGCTGATGTTGACGACCGCATTCTGCAACTCAGGGTACTGACGCACATTGAGTTCGGAGAACGCGCGCAGGCCGAACAGCAGGATGAACAGGCTGACGACCATCGCCAGCACCGGTTTGCGGATGAAGATGTCTGTGAATGTCATCTCGTTCTCCCCCGCGCATCGCAGCGCGGGTCAGGGAGCGGGGCGGGCCGGAGCCCGCGCGGCGTCAGCGGTTCTCGGGCGTCGGCGCGTCGTCTGCGGACGGCTGGACGCGGTTGTTGATCGTCACCACCGCGTCGTTGCGTAGTTTCAGCAGGCCGCTGGTGGCCACGCGCTCGCCGGGCTTGAGGCCGTCGGTCACCGCGATCAGGTCGCCACGCGTGGGGCCGGTGGTGATGAAGCGCTGGCGCACCGTCAGCGTCGGGCCCTGTGCGCCGTCCTTGGGTGCGTCGGCCTTCTCGTCGCCGCGCTGCTCCGACACCACGTAGACCGCATTGCCGTAGGGATTGAAGCTGACCGCCGTCTGCGGGATCACGACCACATTCTGCGCACCGCCGACCGCAAGGCCGACGCGTGCGAACGCGCCTGGACGCAGCCTGCCATCCGGGTTGGCCAGCGTCGCCTGCACCTGGAAGTTGCGGGTGTTCGGGTCGACCGCGGGCTCGACTGCGGTGATGGTGCCCTCGAAGCGCGCGTCCGGCAGCGCGTCGACCCGCGCCTCGATGGTCGCGCCTTCCTGGATGCGGGGGAGCTGCTGCTCGGGCAGGGTGAAGTTCAGGAAGATCGGGTCGAGCTGTTGCAGGCTGACGATCGCAGCCCCCGGCGCGAGGTACTGGCCGAGGTTGACCTTGCGGATGCCCAGCACGCCGTCGAACGGTGCGCGGATGGTCTTCTGCGCGATCAGCGCCCGCTGCGCATCGACCTGGGCCTGCGCCGTTGCCGCCTCGGTGGCACGCTGCTCGACCTCGGCCTGCGAGACGAGCTGATCGCTGCCGAGTTCGCGCCAGCGGTCGCGCTGTACCGCCGCCAGCTTGGCGGCCGCCTCGCTCGAGCGCAGCACCGCCAGCTCGTTGTCGGTGTTGAGCTCAACCAGCACCGTGCCGGCCTTGACTGGCTGGCCGGGCTCGAACGACAGCCGGCGGACCACGCCGCCGGCCTCGGTGGTGACATCGGTGCCGTTGACCGCGACCAGGGTGCCGACCGCTTCGAGCGGCGTCGTCCATGCCTGCTCGACCGCATCGAACGTGGTGATCGCCACCGGTGGCTGCGGCATGTCGTCGAAGAAGGCGTTGACCGCACGTCCCGACAGAAACTTGGCGAGGAACACGCCGCCGAACACCAGAACGGTGATCAGCAGCACGACGAACATGCGGAGGCGGGGACGCGGGGCGCGTCGGGGCTCGGTCCTGGACATAGGGGGTTCCGTCAGGCGTAGGAAGGAGGGCAGGGCAGTGCGGGAGCGATGCTGGACCAGTCGGTCCCGAAGACGTCGCGGCTGACGCGGTCGATCAGCGCGTCGAGCGCGGCGTCGTCGCCGGCATCGACCAGCGGCTGCCAGCCGTAGCCGTTGAACAGGTACTGCAGATGGCGGATCAGCAGTCGATAGGGGTGGCCGATCACGGCCGTGTCGATCAGATCGCGCTGCTGCACCAGCGCCTGCAGCCCGACCGACATCATCCATGGGCCCATCGTCAGTGCCGGGATCGGGAGCGTGGACGACGGCAGCTCGCCGTTCGCGCGGGCTTCGGCCGCGATGCCGTCGATCAGGTCGCCCAGCGGCTCGAATGCCGCCAGCGCCCGGCGCCGGCTCTCCGCCGACGCAGCGCCCCAGACCATGTCGGTCCAGACGAACTGCGCCAGGCGGAAATGCTCCGGCTGCTCACGCATGATCAGCAGGTCGGCCAGAACCACGGCCAGCATCCGCTCACGCGTGGGGCCTTGCCAATGCGCCGCGCGCTCGAACAGCTCCACCCGGCTCATGCAGTTGCGTGTCGCCAGGGCCACCAGCAGATCTTCCTTGCTGGCGAAATGCCGGTACAGCGTGCCGATCGCATAGCCGCACTCCTCGGCGACGCGCGCCATCTGCAACGACATCAGCCCGTCGCGCTGGATCTGCGCCTGGGCGACATCGAGCAAGGCGATCTCGCGCTCGGCAATCTCGCGCTGACGCCGGGCGACAGTGGTGCTGGTGACGGACATGAGGAACCTGAACACGAACGGCGGCGCATTGTGAATCAAGTTCATTTTGTGAGCAAGGTTCACGGCCGCTTCGGGGAGCCGAGTGGCGGAATGACTTCCTGCACGGTGCAGATCGGTTGCCTAATTAGCTATACTGGCCGGTATAGTAAATCCCGTTCGACTCCTCCCCCAGGTCCTCCCATGCGCCGAATCCTGTCCATTGCCGTGCTCGCCGCGGCGCTTTCCGCCTGTGGCAATCAACAGGAACAGGCGGCGCCGCCGCCACCCGAAGTCGAGGTGCTGACTGTCCAGCCGGGCGCGCAGCCGCTGCGCCAGGATCTGGTCGGCCGGCTCGCGCCGTTCCGCAGCGCCGATGTGCGCGCCCGTGTCCCCGGCGTGCTCGAGCGTCGTGTCTACACCGAAGGCAGCGACGTAAAGGAAGGCGACGTGCTGTTCGTGATCGATCCGGCGCAACTGCAAGCCGCGCTCGGTAACGCCCAGGCCGCCGAAGCGCAGGCGCAGGCGCAGTACACCAACGCCAAGACCGCCGCCGACCGCGCACGTCAGCTGGCGCCCACCGACTTCATCTCCAAGTCCGACCTCGACAACGCGCTGGCGACCGAGCGCAGCGCGCAGGCCTCGCTGGAAGCGGCGCGGGCGTCGGTGCGCAGTGCGCAGATCAACCTAGGTTACGCCACCGTGCGCGCGCCGATCTCGGGCCGCGCCGGCAAGCAGCAGGTCACCGAGGGTGCGCTGGTCGGACAGGGCGATGTGACGCTGCTGACCACCGTCGACCAGATCGACCCGCTGTACGTGAACTTCTCGATGAGCGTGTCGGACATGGAGGCGCTGCGCGCCAAGCAGGTCGACCGCAGCGAGCAGGCCTCGGTGCAGGTGCGGTTGCAGGATGGCACGGTCTACGAGCACACCGGCAGCCTGGACTTCTCGGCCGACGTCGTCGACCCGGCGACCGGCGCCATCGCGCTGCGCGCGACCGTGCCCAATCCCGACCGCCGCCTGCTGCCGGGCACGTACGTGACCCTGGTCGCCGACATGGGCCGCCAGGACGGCATCTACGTGGTGCCCCAGGCCGCGGTGCAACGCGACGCGACCAGCGCCTTCGTGCTCGTCGCCGGTCCCGACGACAAGGTCGTGCGCAAGGACATCAATCTGGTGCGCGCCGACGGCGGCAACTGGATCGTCGATTCGGGTCTGGCGGCAGGCGACCGGGTCATCACCTCGGGCCTGCAGCGCGCCCAGATCGGCGCGGCGGTGAGCCCGAAGCCGGCTCAGGCCGCACCGGCTGCCGCCGCCACGCCGGCGTCCGGCGCGCCGGCCCCGGCG
>NZ_JBDJMI010000046.1:0-8804 GCF_039673825.1 Luteimonas sp. TWI662
GGCATCAACAACACCATCAAGGTCATCAAACGCCGCGCCTACGGATACCGCGATCAGGAGTACTTCTTCCTGAAGATCCGCGCAGCCTTCCCCGGAATTCAGCGATGAACCCTGAAAAAGGGGCGGCTTCGGCCGCCCCTTTCCATTCACGGCTGCTGGCCGCGAGACCAAGGATCCCCGTCGGTCGTGAGGTCCCCGGTCAGCCGCTGACGCGTGCTACCGCGTCGTGCGCGTGCAGGCTTTCGAAATGGGCGACGGTCGCTTCGAACCGTGCCACGCGCGGATCGGCGCTGAGCACCGCAGCGACGCGGCGGGCAGCGTCCTCGCAGAACATCAGATGCTCGGCGTTGAGCGCAGCGAACGCCTGCTCGTCCTCGCGCTTGACCGCGGTCTGGACCGGGGTGCCGAGCGCGAGTTCGAGTGCATCGATCAGCGACAGGACCGGCAACGCATCGACATCGGGCGACAGCCGCAGGCGCACTGTCGCGCGGCTGCGCTGGGCATGCGGCGTCGCCGCCAGGCCGCGCGGCGAGGCCAGCCAGTCGTGCACGGCGTCGAAGCTCGGCGCGCTGCCGGCGAAGTCAGCAGCGAACCGGGCCGCGTTGAGCTGGCGCGACAGCGCCGCCGAGGCCGGGCATGTGCTGGAGTACTCGACCGAGAGCGTCAGCGTGAGTGCCAGGCCGTCGGGGCCCAGCACCGCATCGAGTTCGATCGGATAGGTCTTCCAGCCGCTGTGATCGCTGGCCAGGGCACGACGGCGCAGCAACTGGCCGTACTTCAGCGTCAGGTGCACACGATCGGCCAGGCCGCGCTGGGAGTCGATGCAATCGGCCAGCACGCGTGCGAGCGTATCGCGCCCGAGCGTCTCGCGCGCCAACGCGTCCTGCAGGTGCAGATACAGCCGCGACATGTGGATGCCGCGTGCATCGGGATCGATCAGATTCACGCCGATATCGGCACGCGCCGGCACGGTCACCGCTTGCCCATCCCCGTCCTCGACGCGCAACGGCAACGCGATCTCCGCCATGCCCACCCAATCGAGCAGACGCGCCGCCTGGGCCTGGTCGCCGGCGACATCGGGAAGAACGGGAGGACGGACTGAATCGCTCAAGGCTGCGCTCGCGGGGGGACGGGACGACGCCCGGACGGGCGTGGGCCACGCAGTTTAACGGCTCTCCGGGTCCGTGCCCTGCAACGCAGCGTGTCGCGCGAGCCCGCGTGGCTCAGCCGCGGGCCGCGCGCCAACCCAGCCAGAGCACGGCCAGTCCGTTGGTCGGGCGCAACTGTCCGTGCCGCGCCAGTGGCCGCAGGCGAGCGGCGATGATTGCATTGCCGATCCGGCGCGGCCGGGTCCCGCCGTCGCGCTGCGGCCAGCGCGCGAGCAGCCGTGCGGCCAGCGACTGGTCGCCGCGCAGCATCGCCTGCGGCGCCAGCAGCGGCGAGGCGGTGATGCGCCCGTCCCCGCTGTCGCGGCTGTCGTCGCCGAACAACGCCATCTCACAGGCGGCCACGGCCAAGGCGAGGTCGTGCAACCGCTCCAGGTGGGCGGCCGGCTCGGGGGCGGCATCGCGCGTGGCCGGCAGCAGCCGCAGTGCGAGCGCCAGCGTGCCCCAGGGCGCGGCATGCCGTTGCAGGTGCACCGCCAGTGGATGCCGACGCGCGCCCTTCTCCCAGCCCTGCAGTTCCTCCTGCCACCAGGCCAGCTTGGCCAGGCCGGGCGTGGGATCGCTGCCGCCCCAGGCGGCCTCCCCGAACTCGTCGAGCAACGCGAACCAGGCCTGCGTGCGCTCACGCAGCTCCGGAGCGACGAAGGCCAGGCCGATGCGCCATTCCGGCCACCGGGCCTGCCACTTGGCCAGGAAATCATCGTCGTGCGGCGACGCGCTCATGCCGGACGCGGCCAGGCAGCGGGCTGCGACAGGGCCTCGGGCGTATCGAGCATCACATCGCCCTGCCAGGCGCTCGGATCGTCATCGTCCAGCCGGTAGCCCCACAGCGCGACGATCGACGGCATGTCGGCCGCACGCGCGGCGAGGATGTCGCGCGCGTCGTCGCCGACGTAGACGCAGTCGCGTGCTGGGATACCGATGGCCGCGGCGGCGTGCAGCAGCGGCAACGGATGCGGCTTGCGCTCGGCCAGGGTGTCGCCGCCGATCAGCACCGCGCAGCGGTCCTGCCAGCCAAGCTGCGGCAGGATGCGTTGTGCGAGCGCTTCGGGCTTGTTGGTGACGATGCCCCAGCGCGTGCCGGCGGCCTCGAGCGCAGCCAGCATGGCCTCCACGCCATCGAACGGGCGGCTGTGCCGGCCCAGTTCCTCGCCGTAGACGGTCAGGAACTCCGGCACCAGGGCAAGCACGCCTTCGGCATCGAGTTCGGGGAACGCGACAGCGGCCATCGCCCGCGCGCCGCGCGAGACCACCGGGCGGATGTCGGCCAGCGCCAGCGGCGGGCGGCCGCGCGCGCCAAGCATCCGGTTGACCGTCGCCAGCATGTCGGGGGCGCTGTCGAGCAAGGTGCCGTCCAGATCGAACAGCGCGCCGGCCGGGAACGCCATCGTGACCTGCGCAGTCGTCGCGCCGCTCACGCCGGCTTCCGCGCCCAGGCGACGTAGTTGATGTCGGTCCGGCGGACCAGCCGGGCGGCATTGCGCCAGGGCTCGTACATCAGCCCGCTGACATCCTCGAGCCGCAGATCGGCCTCGCGCAGCCAGCCGGCAAGCTCGGACGGGCGGATGAAACTTTCGTAGCGGTGCGTGCCGCGCGGCAGCAGCCGGGCGACATACTCGGCGCCGACGATCGCCAACGCGAATGCGGCCGGGGTGCGATTGAGCGTGGACACGAACAGGTGCCCGCCGGGGCGCAGCAGCGTTGCGCAGGCCTGCAGGATCGCCGCTGGGTCGGGCACGTGCTCGAGCATTTCCATGCAGGTCACGACGTCGTAGCTGCCGGGACGCTCGGCGGCCAGCGCCTCCACCGACTGCACGCGATAGTCGGCCTGGATGCCGGTTTCCAACCCGTGCAGGCGTGCGACCTTGACGAGATCCTCAGCCAGATCGATACCGGTCACCTTGCCGCCGACCCGGGCCATGGCCTCGCTCAGCAGGCCACCGCCGCAGCCGACATCCAGCACATCGGCGCCATCGAGCCGGGCGCGGGCGCGCACGTATTCGAGCCGGGCCGGATTGAGCGCATGCAGCGGGCGCTGCGGCCCGTCGACATCCCACCAGCGGCTGGCCAGCGCGCCGAACTTGTCGAGCTCGGCCTGATCGTAGTTCTCGTGTCGGGCGTTCATGCGGGCCTCGTCATGCCCCAGTGCGGAGCGTGGAAATGCGGTCCCGCCACTGGCGGGCATTGGCGGCGATCGCCTCCAGGTCGAATCCGACCAGTGCGCGCTCGCGCAGCTTGGGCTGCCCGGCGATCCAGACATCGCTGACCTGATGGCGCCCGGTCGCGTAGATCAGTTGCGAGACGACATGGTGCAGCGGCTGGGTCTCGATCGGCGACAGGTCGACGCAGATCAGGTCGGCCTGCTTGCCGACCTCGATCGAGCCGATCCGGTCGCCGAAGCCGATCGCGCGCGCGCCGCCGAGCGTGGCCGCGCGCAGTGCGGTGAACGCGTCGAACCCGGCCGCATCGCCGGCCACGGCCTTGGCGAGGATCGCCGCGGTGCGGGTCTCGCCGAACATGTCCAGGTCGTTGTTGCTGGCGACGCCATCGGTGCCGATCGCCACGTTGATGCCTGCGCGCTCGAGCGCGCAGGCCGGGCAGAAGCCCGAAGCGAGCTTGAGGTTGGATTCGGGGCAATGCACGACGCTGACGCCCCGCTCGGCGCACAGGTGGATCTCGCTTTCGGTCAGCTGGGTCATGTGCACCGCGATCAGGCGGTCATTGATCAGGCCCAGCCGGTCGAGTCGGGCGAACGGGCGCTGGCCGTACTCTTGCAGCGACTGCTCGACCTCCTGGGCGGTCTCGTGCAGGTGCAGGTGGACTGGCACATCGAGCTGGTCGGCGAGCATCCGCACGCGCTCGAAATTGGCGTCGTTGACCGTGTAGGGCGCATGCGGCGCGAATGCGGTCGCGATCAGCGGATCGTCGCGCCACTGATCGTGGACCTCGCCGGCGCGGTCGAAATACTCGTCGTCGCTGCTGGCCCAGGCGGTCGGAAAATCGATGACCGGCAAGCCGATGCGCGCCCGGAACCCGTGCTGGCGATAGACCGCCGCCTGCACATCGGGGAAGAAGTAGTTCTCGTTGACGCACGTGGTGCCGCCGCGGAGCATCTCGGCCAACGCCAGCGTGACGCCGTCGGCGACGAACTCCGGGCCGATCACCGCACCCTCGACCGGCCAGATGTGCTGCTGCAGCCAGACTTTGAGCGGCAGGTCGTCGGCGATCCCGCGCAGCAGCGTCATCGGGTTGTGCGTATGCGCGTTGACCAAGCCCGGCAGCAGCGCCGCGTGCGGGCGCTGGACGGTCTGGGCCGGCGCGAAGCGCTGCCGGGCCTCAGCGGTCGGCAGCACCGCGACGATCTCGCCGCGGTGGATCGCGACGGCATGGTCGTCGAGCACGACCGCGTGCGGCTCGACCGGCACGACGTGCCCGGCCTCGATCAGCAGGTCGATGGACTGGGGAGCGGAACTGTCTGTCATGCGGGGCCTCGATCGATACGCAGGAAGCGTCGGTGGACGCCGCGCGCGATCGGCGCGTTCGCGGCCGCGCGGGCGATGGTGGACGCGCAGCAGGCCGCCTGCGGGCGGCGCCGCTGCGGGTCGATCACTTGACGCGGCTGACGTACTCGCCCGACCGGGTGTCGACCTTGATGACTTCCTCCTGGCCGACGAACAGCGGCACGCGGACCACCGCGCCCGTCTCCAGAGTCGCCGGCTTGCCGCCGCCGCCCGAGGTGTCGCCGCGCACGCCCGGATCGGTCTCGGTGATCTGCAGCTCGACGAAGTTCGGCGGCTGGACTGCGATCGGCGTGCCGTTCCACAGCGTCACCACGCACTCTTCCTCGCCCTTGAGCCACTTCTCCGCGCCGCCCATGCCGGCCTTGTCGGCCTGCACCTGCTCGAACGATTCGGGGTTCATGAAGTGCCAGTACTCGCCGTCGCTGTAGAGGTACTGCATGTCGGTGTCGAGCACGTCGGCCGCTTCGACCGAGTCGGTGCTCTTCATCGTGATTTCCTGCACCCGGCCCGTGCGGATCTGGCGGTACTTCACGCGCGTGAACGCTTGGCCCTTGCCCGGCTTGACGTATTCGGTGTCGGTGATGACCGCGGGCTCGTTGTTGACCAGGATCTTCTGGCCATTCTTGACGTCGTTCATGCCATAACTGGCCATCGCTCGCTCCTGCTGGGCCGGCGTTGCCGGCGGCTACACTATGGGGTTTCCCGGCAGCGGTGCACGCGGCCGGCTCGAATTGGATCGCAGTCGCACATGATACCCGCAGCCCCCCTTCCGACGCAGCCGCGCCGCTGGCAGCAGCTCTGGCGCGATGCCGTGCGCGATCCGCGCGAGTTGCTCGACCTGCTCGGCCTGCAGCCCCAGGCGCTGGGCCTGTCGCCCGAGGCGGCCGCCCAGTTCCCCCTGCGGGTCCCGCGCGGCTTCGTGGCGCGGATGCGCCCCGGCGACCCCTCCGACCCGCTGTTGCGCCAAGTCCTGCCGCTGGATGCGGAACTGCGCCCGGCGCCCGGTTTCGGCCTGGACGCGGTGGGCGACGGCGCGGCCAAGGCTGGGCATGGCGTGATCCAGAAGTACACCGGCCGCGCGCTGCTGGTGGCGACCGGCAGCTGCGCGGTGCATTGCCGTTACTGCTTCCGTCGCCACTTTCCGTATGCCGAGGAAACCGCGGCGGCCGGCGGCTGGGGCGCGGCACTGGCGGCGATCCGCGACGACGCTTCGATCGAGGAGGTCCTGCTGTCGGGCGGCGACCCGCTGTCGCTGTCGACCGCCAAACTCGTCGAACTGACCGATGCGCTGCGCGGCATTCCTCATGTGCGTCGCCTGCGCATCCACACCCGCCTGCCGATCGTGCTGCCCGAGCGGGTCGACGCTGAGTTGACCGACTGGCTGTCCGCACTGCCCTGGCCGCTGGTGATCGTGGTCCACGCCAACCACGCCAACGAGTTCGACAGCGATGTCGATACGGCGATGCGCCGCCTGCGCGCCACCGGCGCAGTGCTGCTCAACCAGGCGGTCCTGCTCAAGGGGGTCAACGACCGCGTCGAGACGCTGGCGGCCCTGGCCGAACGCGGGCTCGACGCCGGTGTGCTGCCCTACTATCTCCATCAGCTCGACCGTGTCGCCGGCGCGGCCCACTTCGAGGTCGACGATGCGACCGCGCTCGCGCTGCACGCCGCGCTGGTGGCCCGGCAGTCGGGCTATCTGGTGCCGCGGCTGGTCCGCGAGGTCGCCGGCGACACATCCAAGCGCGCCTTGACCCAGTCCTCGGATGGACGCCTGGCGCCCCCCGTGGCATAAGGCGCTCATCACCGGAGACCCGCATGCCAGAGAGCAACGCCGATTCCGCGCTGCGCCTGCTGATTGTCGACGAACGCGTCGAGGATGCCGAGGCGGTCGTCAGTGGGTTGCGCAATGCCGGCATCGCCGTGCGCCCGCTGCGGGCGGCCTCTTCCGACGAGCTGGGCCACATGCTGACCGGCCAGGTCATCGACGTGGCGATCGCCGCGCAGGCGGCGGTCACCCTGCCCTTCGCGCGGGCGATGCAATGCATCGCCGACAGCGGCCAGGACATCCCGGTCATCGCGCTGGTCGATGCGCTCGACGAGGCCGCGTTCGTCGACGCAGTGCTCGGAGGCGCGCGCACGGTGGCGTTGCGCCACGCTCCGCAGCAACTGCTGGCCGCGGTGCGCGATGCCTGGGCCGACCGCCAGGCGCGGCGCAACCTGCGACGGCTCGAGGCACGGGTCCGCGAAAGCGAACGCCGCTGCGATGCGCTGATCGACTCCTCGCGCGATCCCATCGCCTACATCCACGAGGGCATGCACATCCGCGCCAACGCGGCCTACCTGGAAATGTTCGGCTACGGCGACTTCCAGCAGATCGAAGGCGTCTCGCTGTTGGACATGGTGGCGCCGCAGCATGTCGACGCCTTCAAGGCCCTGCTCAAGTCGCTCAGCCGCGGCGAGCCGCCGCCGCTGCGCCACGAGATCGAGGCCCGCGATGCGGAGGGTCAGGCGTTTCCGGCCGCCATGGAGTTCACGGCCGCCCAGTACGAGGGCGAACCCTGCCTGCAGGTCGTGTTCCGGCGCCGGGAGTTGATCGATCCGGAGCTCGCCTACGAGCTCGAAGCGCTGCGCCAGCGCGACCACGTCACCGGCCTGCTCAATCGGCCGGCGTTCCTGCGCGAACTCGAGGACGCGGTCGACGACGCTGCGCGCGGGCAATCGCGGCACGGTTTTCTGATGATCGAGCCCGACCGCCACCAGCAACTGCTGGCCGACATCGGCCTGGACCATGCCGACGAGCTGCTGGCGGCCGTCGCCGCGCGGCTCGAGTCGCTGCTCGAAGGGACGGCGATCGCCGCGCGTTACGGCGGCACGACCTTCGCGGTGCTGCTGCGCGAGGGTGACTACCACGCCACCGCCGCCTTGGCCGAGCACCTGCGAGCGGGCTTCGCCGATCATGTGTTCGAGGTGGGCGCGCGCTCGACCGTGGTGACGTTGAGCATCGGCGGCATCCAGATCGGCGAAACCAGCGCCAACGTCGGCCAGGTCCTGGCACGCGCGACGCAGGCACTGGAGTCGGCTTCCGGCGCCGGTGGCGACCAGTGCGAGGTGTTCGACCCGGGCGCTGCCGACCGGCTGGAGCAGGAGCGGCTGCAGTTGTGGATCGCGCGGCTGCGCACCGCGCTCGACCACGATGGGTTCGTGCTGCACTACCAGCCGGTGATCAACCTGCAGGGCGATACCGCGCCGGTCTACGAATGCCTGCTGCGGCTCGACAGCGGCGACGGCGAACTCGTCGCGCCGGGCACATTCCTGCAGATCGCCGAGGACCACGGCATGCTCGCCCAGATCGACCGCTATGTGGTCGGCCGGGCGATCGCCGCAATCGCCCGGCGCCTGCACGAGGGACGCCCCACGACGCTGTTGGTGAAGGTCAGCCAGGCGTCGCTCGAGGCGTCGGGGCTTGCGGCGTTCATCGGCGAGCAACTGGCCCATCACCAAGTGCCGGGCCGGTATCTGGTCGTGCAGTTGCCCGAGTCCAAGGTATTCACGCATCTCAAGGCGACGCAGGCCTTCGCAGCCCACGTCGCCCGCCTCGACTGCGTCTTTGCGCTCGAGCAGTTCGGCGCGGGGCTGGATTCGTTCCAGTTGCTGAGCCATCTGCAGCCGAATCTGCTCAAGCTCGACCGCAGTTTCACTCAGGACCTGCCAGCCAACGCCGACAACCAGGCCCGCATCGGCGAGATCGCAGCGCGTGCGCGTCAGATCGGCATCCGCACGATCGCCGAGTTCGTCCAGGACGCGGCCAGCATGTCGATCCTGTTCGCCGCCGGCATCGACTACGTGCAAGGCAATTTCCTCGCACCCGCCGGCCCGGGCATGCACTACGACTTCGAGTAGCCACCACGCGGCGCGAATCCGCGCTCCGAAGGTGCTTGGCTGAAGTCAGGGGAATCTGGCTTGTGCCCACTCGATCACTCGATCACTCGATCACTCGATCAGGGCTTTCTTCTCCGGAACGCGCGTCGCGCCGGCCGGGGACTGCTCCCCGGCTCGGTCATCCATCCATGGATGACAAACCGGGGTCAGAGTGCAATTTCGCGAGGCGAAATTGCAC
>NZ_JBDJMI010000047.1:0-3826 GCF_039673825.1 Luteimonas sp. TWI662
CTCCACCGGCAAGGTCGCCAGCGGCGCCGCACTCGCGGGCCAGGCCGGTCGGACCATGGCCGAGATGGTTGCATCCGTGCAGCGCGTGACCGACATCATGGCCGAGATCTCCGCCGCCTCGCAGGAACAGGCCGCCGGCATCGAGCAGGTCAACCAGACCATCGTGCAGATGGACGAGACCACCCAGCAGAACGCCACGCTGGTCGAGGAAGCCTCGGCCGCCGCGCGTGCGATGGAGGAGCAGGCCACAGGCCTGGCCGAGGCGATCGCGGTGTTCCGCGTCGACACCGCCACCGCGTTGCTGCAGGCGGTGGTGGATGCGGCCCGGCCACCGGCCACCGGCCACGCGCTGTCCTGATCCCGCCGATCAGCCGCCCCATCCCGGAGAACGACAAGCACGATGGCGCCTGCAGATTCGCCCCATCCGCTGGACGACGAGGCCCTGTCGCGCTACATGCTGCGCGACAGCGCCGACATGGGCCGTGTGCTGCGCAGCCTGGTCGAGACCCGGGCCCTGATCAGCGGCAGCCTGATGCCCGGCGACCTGTCCTGCCCGACCGCGCTGCTCGCGGTCGGCGACGACGGCACCCTGGTGCTCGATGCCAGCCGGCAGGACGCGCTCAACCGCAGGATCGCGGCCTGCACCCAGTTCGTCTGCGACACCCGGCTCGACGCCGTCCAGATCCGCTTCCGGCTGTCGACACCACTGCCGGCCCTGCACGAAGGCCGCCAGGCATTCATCGCGCCCTGGCCCCAGGCGCTGCTGCGCCTGCAGCGACGCGACCTGTATCGCGTGGTGCCACCGCTCGATGCCGGCGTGACGCTGCATCCAGGGCATGGCGACGGCCAGGCTGGGTCGTCGCACGACGGCCTGCGGGTGCTGGACCTGAGCGGCGGCGGGCTCGCGGTCGCGATGGACGACGGGCAGGATCCGCGCTTTGCGCCCGGGCGCACGCTCGATGGCTGTCTATTGCGGTTGCCCGATGCGGAGCCGATTGCCTTGACCGTCGCCGTCGCACACCGCTTCTGCGAGCAGACCGGGCCGCGGCTGCGCTGGCGGGCCGGCTGCCGCTTCGTGGCGCTGGCGCCGGTCGCGCAGCGGCGGATCCTCCACTACATCTTCCAGATCGAGCGCCAGCGCAATGCCCGGCTGCGCCGCGCGGTGTAGGCCCGGCGCCCTAAAGTTGCCCGCCGCGCGGCCGATGTCGCACGGGACACCCGAACACGCGCGCGAGCGCGGCATGCCTGCAGGAGCGCACCGATGAGCAGTCCCGACCCCCAGAACGCCGGCGAGTACCTCACCTTCACCCTGGGCGAGGAGCACTACGGCGTCGACATCCTCAAGGTGCAGGAAATCCGCGGCTACGACGCGGTCACCCGCCTGCCCGATGCCCCGGACTACATCAAGGGGGTGATCAACCTGCGCGGCACGATCGTGCCGGTGATCGACCTGCGCCTGAAGCTGCGCCTGGCGCAGGCGCGCTATGACAGCTTCACGGTGATGATCGTGCTCAATGTCGACGACCGCGTCGTGGGCATCGTCGTCGACGGCGTGTCGGACGTGGTGCCGCTGTCGGCCGAGCAGATCCGGCCCACGCCCGAGTTCGGCGCGGCGATCGACACCCGTTGCATCTCCGGCATCGGCACCTTCGACGACCGCATGCTGATCCTGCTCGACATCGAAACCCTGCTCGACAGCGCCGAACTGGCGGTCCCGCAGGCAGCGTGATCCGGATTTGCGACGTTCATCACACAGCTTTCACTCAAGGCCCGGCCGTACGCGGCCGATAGAGGCGGGCACGGGCGCATTCGCGCCTGCCGTCCATCGATCAAGGAGCAGACCATGACCATCCACTGCAAGACGTCTTCCCTGCTGGCCGCGTTGCTGCTGGCCGGTGGCGCCTCGACCGCCTTCGCCCAGGAGGCCATCCGTCCCGAGCAGGCCGTGCGCTTCGTCGGCAAGAGCGGCATGGTCTGCGGCAAGGTCGAGAAGACCCGCTTCGCCGAGAACACCGAGGGCCAGCCGACGTTTCTGTACATGGGCGGCGCGTTCCCGCGCCACACCTTCTCGGCACGTATTCCCAGCGATCAGCGCGACCGCTTCCGTCCCTCACCCGAGGAACTGGAAGGGCGCGATGTCTGCGTCATGGGCACCATCCAGCGCGACGCCAGCCGCGCCGAGATCGCCGTCAGTTCGCCCAGCGACATCAAGCTCGCCACCATCAAATAAGCCCCGCGCCCGGATCGCAGACCGCATCCGGGCCGTTTTTCCATCCGGCCGCCTACGGGGGATTGCCGCATGCACTGGTTCTCGAATCTCAAGCTCGCACCGAAACTGATGCTGGCATTCGGCGTCGTCCTGATCCTGATGATCGCCCAGGGCGCGGGCGGCTTCGTCGGCCTGCGCGCACTCAACAGCGTCACCGACCACCTGGCCGACAACACGCTGCCGACGCTGACCACGGTCGGCGAAACGCGCGCCCTGCTCGGCGAGTACCGCGCGGCCTCGTACCTGGGCCTGGTGCGCGCCAGCGAGCAGGTCAAGCGCGATGCCCGCGAACGCACCGCGGCAATGGAAAAGCAGATCGAGGCGAACATGGCGTCGTACGCGCCGCTGATCGTCTCTCCGGAAGAGCGCAAGCTCTACGACGGCTTCGTGACTGCCTGGACCGACGCCAAGGCCTCGTACCACGAGGTCAACGAGCTGATCGAACTCGACCTGCCCGACGACGCCACCGACACCTTCATCGGCCGCACCCGCGATCTGCACATGGCCGCCGGCAACGCGCTGCAGGCGCTGCAGAGCGAGGCCGACCGCCAGGCCACCGAGGCCCGCGAGGAGGCCCAGGCGGTGCAGGCCGGCTCGAGCATCCTGATGGCGGTCATGCTGCTGGCCGGGATCACCGGCGGCATGGTCATCGCCTGGCTGATGGCGCGCAATCTCACCGCTGCCACCCGCTCAGCGGTCGGGTTCGCCAACGACGTGGCCAGCGGCAAGCTCGACACCCGCATCGACGCCAGCCGCCGTGACGAGATCGGCGACTTGCTCAAGGCCATGCAGCGCATGCAGCACGACTTGCGCGAGCGGATCGAGCACGACCAGAAGATCGCCAACGAGAACCTGCGCATCCGCACCGCCCTCGACAGCGCCTCGACCGGGATGATCGTCACCGACGAGAAGTTCGACATCCTCTATGTCAATCCCGCGCTGCAGACGGTGATGGGCGACAACGCCGAGGCCATCGCCGCCGAGCTGCCGCACTTCGATCCGGCCAAGCCGCTGATCGGCGCCTCGCTGGCGACGTTCGAACTGGACGGCAAGCCGGACCAGCGAGTGCTCGCCAATCTCAAGGAACAGGGCATCGCGCATCGCGAAATGCACTTCCAGGACGCCTGCATCGCGCAGATCATCTCGCCGATCCGCGACGAGCAAGGCCGCGACATCGGTCTGATCGCCGAGTGGCGCGATCGCACCGGAGAAGTCCGGGTCGAGGCCGAAGTCGCGCGCATCGTGTCCGCAGCCGCGGCCGGCGATCTCGACCATCGCGTCGCGCTGGAGGGCAAGCACGGCTTCATCCTGCAGCTGGCGCAACAGCTCAACAGTCTGCTCGACGCCAACGCGGTCAGCCTGGCGCAGGTCTCGCATGTGCTCAATGCGCTCGCTTCGGGCGACCTGACCGCGCGCATGGACGGCGACTTCCACGGCGTGTTCGCCCGCATGCGCGACGACGCCAATGCCACCGTCGCCCAGCTCACCGCGATCGTCGCCCGCATCCAGGACGCCTCGGCCGCGATCGGCACCGCTTCGACCGAGATCGCCTCGGGC
>NZ_JBDJMI010000048.1:0-3199 GCF_039673825.1 Luteimonas sp. TWI662
AACGGGCGACCGCGCAAGACGCTCGGCTGGGCAACACCAGCCCAGGTGATGGAGAGGGAAATCATCGACTTCAAATCACGTGTTGCACTTGATTCTTGAGACCGCCCTGCCCCAGAGGTCACTGGGTGGAACGCCAGCCAATCCTGGACCTGCCGTGACAACTCGATTGCTCAATTTCAGTGATAAGTCCGGGAAGAATATTGAAGTGACCAGTGGACAAAGAACCGTGGAACAAAACCGGGCGGTGGGCGGCGCGAGTCGGAGCCAGCACCTGCAGGACAACGCGGCGGACATTCGGATCAGTGGGAACACGCCTAGGCAGATCGCTGATGCGGCCCATGGCTCCGGCGAGTTCAACCGGGTCAATCAGTACACTGATGGCCGTGGTGTGCATGTAGATCTTAAGCGGGACGGGACGCAGGGACGCTTCACCGACTGGAAACCTCAAAAATGAAGATCATGTCCGGTACCTTTTGGGCCCTGATGCTGACGGCATGCAGCCCTGCCCCCTCCGGCGTGCTGGAGGGAGCGAAGCACGCACCCATTGAGGCTGCCTCCTTAGCAGCGGCAAATATCGACGCAAGCCATGGCTCCATCGCGGATCTGCGTACCGGCATGACCAAGGACCAGCTTGTCGCAACTGGGCACGCCATCATTGAACGCTTGGTCATGCAAGAAGGGGACGAGTACGTGGTCATGGACGTCTCGTTAGGCGACGATGTGATTATCGAATGCTGGTTTGACGACGGCAGGGTTGAACGGCTGCGAACAACCGCCGAAGGCATGAGCGACCAGAAGGGAATTGGTATCGGCTCCACACTGGCTGAGTTGAAGGCCGCCTACCCCGGTGGCCGTCTGATCGTAGGAAACGAAGATGGGCGGCGCTATGCCAACTTCGTCAGCCACTCCCGGGTAGTCTTCGAGATGGACATGGATGCGCTTCCGCAAACATGCTTCCATGACGAAAGCGTCGGATGTGACATGCGCCCGGACTTGCGTGTGCGTGGAGTTGTCATGCATTCCGGCCCAGCAGGCTGAGGGAAGGGGCGGAGAACATTTCCGCCGAGGTCCTGATTGCCTAAACGTGCAAGGCCCGCATTGCGGGCCTTGTCGTTGTTGCGATGTTGCGGCTTATCGCCCCGCCTGCGCCAACAGCGAGTCCAGCATCCCGCTAACCATTTTCTGCTTGGCCTTCGGTAGCTGACTGATTCGCTCCAACTGCTGCTGCAGCTTGGGTGCTGCCCACGCTTGCCAGTAGGCCGCCGTCCCGGCGCTCCAATCAGTTCTTCCGCCGTGACCGCAAGCCCGGTAGCCAGTGCCGCCAGCAGCGACACCGGGACGCGCCTGCACCCGATCTCGAACGAAGCAATCTGCTGCTGGTTTACGCCTACCAGTTCTCCCAACTGCGCCTACGTCAGTCCCTGGTCGCGGCGCAGTTCGGCCATGCGCGCCCCTAGCTTGCGGAAAAAAGCCTTCTCGTCTGGTGTCATGGCAACGCTTTGTCGTGGATCTACGGCGCCCATACGCTAACCCCGGCTTGACGGTTCGGCGTCGATAATACGCTGATATGGCGTAATCTTTTGAGCGGAATATTTACTTCCTTCGTGGATGGAAGAATAGGGTTTGACGAGCGGGAAGCTATGCAGTGCGTAGTCACTGAAGTTATTGCAGATTTCCCTGCTAACTTCCTGATTTCGGAGAAATGGACTCGGCTGAATGCGCCGGATTCAATTCCAACTGCCGAAGGGTTGCTTGTATTTCTCCGAAAGGAATCGGACATATAGGTACAGACAGTGGTGATATAAGGACTTCTTGTTACGGACGCGAGTTGCGGCATAATCTAGCGCAGCTGAACTCTCGGTTGAAACGGCGGGCCGATTTGAGCCGACGCTGCGAGCGGACGCGAGCTTTAAATGAGCAGAATACAATAAGGTCCTCACTATAAACGAACGAAGATGCGCTATAAATATCAAATGCAGAAAAGACGTGCAGAATTCCTGAAGGAGAGGGATCAGAAACGCTTGCGTAGCCTACACGGCGAGAAGCTAGTTGCTGCTATTTCCCGAGCGACGGGAAAGCCCCTGTCGCTTGACGACTTCAGAAGCGATAGCAAATTGCCGCCGATCGACTGGCCAACTGACATCAGAAAAGCATCTGGCTTGGTTTCGGCTTACATCAGCAAGTCGAGCGCTGACGAATTACTGAAATGTGTTCGGGATAAGTTGAGTGCGCTAAATGGCCAAATTGGATTCCATGACAAGCCGTACTTGGGGTTTGCAAAAGTGCATGAAATAGACCCTTTAAGTTTAATTGCTGTTTCTGAAGCCACAGAGGACTCAGCAGTGTTTTATAGCGCTATACCCAAGGGGATTTTGATGGTGGATTTCTATAAGAGCCAGCCAAGCGAGCCGTTCAGCATCGTTGCACAAGGTATCAAACTTGTTCAAAAGCTCAGCTTTTGCTTCCCGGTGCAATGTAAAGGCGAGGCGGACGATTGATTCGCGCCGGTAATGAAATCGAGGAATTGTAAGCGGCCCGATGAATCGAACGCCGCAGCACGCCGATGCGTTGGGAAGCGTGGTAGCCGTGACAGACGAGAATGGCGCTGTCGTCGAGCGTCGGGAGTACGAGCCACACGGCGCCCAGTTGACATCGGCCTTGCAAAACGGACCCGGCTACACAGGCCACGTGCGGGACGCGGCGACCGGGCTGACGTATATGCAGCAGCGCTACTATGATCCGCAGATCGGGAGGATGCTCAGCCGAGATCCGGTCACGGCTTACAGCAGCGGCGACATGCGGTCGTTCAATGGCTATGCGTATGCCAATAACAATCCTTATCACTTTACCGATCCCGATGAGCGTATTCCAGGCGAGACGATTGGGATCTGGCCAATGTGGCGATGGATGCCCAGAGTGCCTATTCCAATTTCAGCCAAGGAAGTATTGGCGCCGGCGTCGTTGATTCGCTCGGGTTGTTGTTGATGCGGCAGCTACGGCGTTCCTTGCGTGCCAGGTGGTGCTGGGACGGCGATCAAGGCGGCGCGTGGAATTGATAATGCGTTGATGCTGCTGGAAGTAGTAATGCTGGGCGGTCTCAAGAATCAAGTGCAACACGTGATTTGAAGTCGATGATTTCCCTCTCCATCACCTGGGCTGGTGTTGCCCAGCCGAGCGTCTTGCGCGGTCGCCCGTTCAT
>NZ_JBDJMI010000049.1:0-1867 GCF_039673825.1 Luteimonas sp. TWI662
CATCATGGCCGAGATCTCGGCCGCCTCGCAGGAACAGGCCGCCGGCATCGAGCAGGTCAACCAGACCATCGTGCAGATGGACGAGACCACCCAGCAGAACGCCGCGCTGGTCGAGGAAGCCTCGGCCGCCGCGCGTGCGATGGAGGAGCAGGCCTCAGGCCTGGCCGAGGCGATCGCGGTGTTTCATATCGACGCCGCCCACCTCGACGCTGCCGCTCGCCGGCCCGCTGGGGCGACGCCGTCGATCGCACCGGCAAGCACCCGCCCGGCGCCGCCTGCCGCAACGCCCAAGCGTTCCGTCCCCGCGCGCAAGGTGCCGGCAGCGGTGCTGGAGACCGACTGGGCGGAGTTCTGATCGCCGCCCGCCCCGACGCAGCGGCGTCGGGGCGGACGGCAACGGGCCTGCCGGCGCACGCCTCAATCTCGACGCATCGCGGCCGATACCGATGGCAGGCCCACTCCTGCCCCCCTCATGAATCCCGTCGCCGCCGTGCTCCGTGCGCTGTCCGATCTTCCGATGCAGCGCAAGTTTCTGATCCAGACCGCGCTCGTCGCGTCCGGGATCATCCTGCTCGCGGTCGTTGCGGCCCGCGTCCAGTTCGTCGACCTCAACCAGTCCCGCAAAGACGGCGTGGCATCGCAGGTCGGGATGGCGCTCAATATCGTCAACGAGTACGCCAGCCGCGCCGAGAATGGGGAACTGACCCTGGCGCAGGCCCAGGAGCGGGCCCTGCGCACGCTCGCCGCGATGCGCTCGGACGATGATGTCGACTACTTCTTCGTGACCGACGAACGGCCCACGATGCTGATGCATCCGCTGCATGCCGACCTGATCGGCAAGGACGTCTCGGCAATCACCGACACCGACGGCACGGCGATCTACAGCCGGTTCGTCGAGGTCGCGCGTGCCGGCGGCGGCAACGTCGACTACGTCTGGGCCAAACCCGGCGAGCAAGACCCGGTGCCCAAGACTGCCTACTCGGCGCTGTACGCGCCGTGGGGCTGGGTCGTGACCACCGGCGTCTACCTTGACGACACCCAATCCCAGGCGCTGACGTTCACCGCGATCATGACCATCGTCGGCGGTCTGCTGGTGCTGCTCAACGCCGGCATCGGCTGGCTGATCGGTCACTCGGTGCTCGAGCCGCTGGGGCGGGCGGTGAACGCGATCCGCGGCGTGGCCCGTGGCGATCTGAGCATGCGCACCGGCCACCAGGGCCGGGACGAGATCGGCCAGATGCTGCGCTCGACCGACGAGATGGTGCACATGCTCGAGCGGTTCTCCGAACAGACGCGCCAGATGATCCGCCAGCATGCGGGCGACGACATGCGGCATCGGATGCCGGTGGACTTTCCGGGCGTGTACGGCGAACTGGCCTCAGGCATCAATACCATGATGTTCGAGCACCTGGACGCGTTCGTCGAGGCGATCGACATTCTCAACGAGTATGCCAACGGCGACCTGTCGCGCGACGCCCGCCGCCTGCCCGCCAGCCGCGCGGTCCTGCACGACGCCATGGACGCCGCCAAGGCCAGCCTCATGGCGATCAACGGCGAGATCAACCGGCTGGCCGCTGCGGCCGCCGCCGGCGACTTCTCGGTCCGCGGCGACGACACGCGATTCCGCGATGACTTCGGGCGCATGATCCACAGCCTCAACGCGATGATGGCGACCAGCGATCGCAGCCTGAGCGAGCTCTCGCGCCTGCTGCAGTCGATCGCGGCCGGCGACCTGACCGCGCGCATGGACGGCGATTTCCACGGCGTGTTCGCCCGCATGCGCGACGACGCCAATGCCACCGTCGCCCAGCTCACCGCGATCGTCGCCCGCATCCAGGACGCCTCGGCCGCGATCGGCACCGCTTCG
>NZ_JBDJMI010000050.1:0-1435 GCF_039673825.1 Luteimonas sp. TWI662
GCCGGACGCTTGGCGGGCGTCGGATAGTCGGCCGTCGTGATCGGCTCGACCGTCGGCGCACGTGCGATCAGACCACGTGCGAGCGCGCCTTCGAAGATCGCCTCGGCGAAGCCATGCCAGCTGGTTTCGCCGCGCGCGGTCAGGTGCCAGGTGCCGCGCCGCTTGCTGCCGTCCTGCAGCAATTGCGCGGTCACGTCGGCGATCAGCGCCGCCGGTGTGGGCGTGCCGACCTGGTCGGCGACCACGCGGAGCACATCGCGCTCGGCGCCCACGCGCAACATCGTGCGCAGGAAATTGTGGCCATGCGCTGCATAGACCCAGGCCGTGCGCAGAATCAGATGCTGCCCGCCGGCGGCCCGGATCGCCTCCTCGCCGGCCAACTTGCTGGCGCCGTAGACGCCCAGCGGCGCGGTGGCGTCGTCCGGCCGGTACGGGCGCGTGCCTTGGCCGTCGAACACGTAGTCGGTCGAGTAGTGCACCAGCGGCACGTCGTGCGCGGCGCACCAGCGTGCGATCGCACCCGGCGTCGTCGCGTTGGCGGCGAATGCGGCCTCCTGCTCGCTTTCGGCCTTGTCGACGGCGGTGTAGGCCGCCGCATTGACCACCCGCTCCGGCCGCGTGGCATCGAGCAGCGTCACGACGGCCTCGGCGTCGGCAAAGTCCGCCTGCAGGCACGGCGCGCCGTCGGCGAGCGTGCCGCTGCGCGTCGTGGCCTGGACTGCACCGAGCGGTGCGAGTGAGCGCAGCAGCTCGCGGCCGACCTGGCCGTTGGCGCCGAAGACCAGCGTGGTCATGCGCGCAGGTCCGGCAGCCGATCCTGAGCAATGTCGGCCAACAGCGGGGCCTGCGCATCCTTGTCCGACAGCAGCGGTGCGTCGATTGGCCATTCGACGCCGATCTGCGGATCGTCCCAGCGCACGCCGGCGTCGGCTTCCTTGACGTAGATGTCGGTACACAGGTAACTGAACAACGCCGTCTCCGACAGCACTGCGAAGCCATGCGCGAAGCCTTCTGGGATCCAGAACTGGCGCTTGTTCTCCGCGCTCAGCAGCACCCCGTCCCATTGCCCGAAGGTCGGCGAGCCGCGCCGGATGTCGACCGCCACGTCGAACACTTCGCCCTGGAGCACGCTGACCAGCTTGCCCTGCGGCCGCGGCCACTGGTAGTGCAGGCCACGCAGCACGCCCTTTGCGGACGAGGACACATTGCTCTGTACAAAGGTCGTGGGCAAGCCATGCTGGCCGAAGCGCGCCGCGTTCCAGGTCTCGAAGAAGAAACCGCGGGCATCGCCGAACACGGCAGGCTGGAGCACGACGGCACCGGGCAGCTTGGTTTCGATGATCTTCAACGCACCACTCCTCGGTTCACCAGGGTCTGCAGGTACTGGCCGTAGCCGTTCTTCGACAGCGGCTTGGCCAGCGCCAGCAGTTGCTCG
>NZ_JBDJMI010000051.1:0-1179 GCF_039673825.1 Luteimonas sp. TWI662
CCGACCTTGTAAGTTGCTTTTGCGGTCCGGGAGTTGGCATTTTTCGGATCGCCCCGTGCCAGACCGTCCGACCTTTGATCGATCAGATCGTGGGGGAGCTTGGGTCGGCATCGGGTCCTGCTCATATCCCGAACCGTTGCCTGGGCCTCGAGCCCGTTTCAGCAAGGCTGGGAAGGTGGGAAATCGAAAGCAATGTTCAAGGGAGGAAGCGATGTCTGGAGTGTTCGCCGGCGTGGATGTCGGCAAGCATCGGCTCGATGTGTTCGTCGGTGGCCAAAACCGCAGCTTTGATGTCGACAACGACGCCATCGGCCACGCCATCCTGGTCGAGGGCCTTCGCCAGGCGGCGCCCGAGTTGATCGTGCTCGAGGCGACCGGCGGCCTGGAGCGTGCCCTCGTTGCAGAACTGTGCGCCGCAGGCCTGCCCGTCGCGGTGGTCAACCCGCGACAAGTCCGTGACTTTGGCCGGGCGTGTGGAAAGCTCGCCAAGACCGACCGTCTCGATGCGCGGCTTTTGGCACTTTTCGCCGAGCGGGTGCGCCCGGCGCAACGGCCGTTGCCCGATGAAACGCTGCAGGCATTCAGCGAGCTGCTGGCGCGGCGCCGCCAGTTGATGGAAATGTTGGTGATGGAGAAGAACCGGCTGACCCAGGCGACCGGCAAGGACCTCAGGCGCAATCTGCGTAAGCACATCGAGTGGCTGCAGCAGTATCTGCGCGCGATCGACGGCCACCTGCGCGATGCGGTCGAGCAGTCGCCGGCTTGGCAGGCCAAGCGCGACCTGTTGGCCGAGGTGAAAGGCGTGGGTGAGGTGACGGTCTTCACGCTGCTGGCCTGCGTCCCCGAGTTGGGGACGCTGGACCGCAAGCAGATCGCCGCCCTGGTCGGCGTCGCGCCCTTGGCCCGGGACAGCGGCACGTTACGAGGCCGGCGGGCGGTATGGGGCGGCCGTGCGGTTGCTCGCCAGGCCCTGTACATGGCCACGCTCAGCGCCGTCCGCTTCAACCCGCCGATCCGCGCCTTCCATCAACGATTACGCGCGGCCGGGAAGAAGCCGAAAGTCGCCCTGGTGGCCTGCATGCGCAAGCTGCTGACCATCCTCAACGCCATGCTTCGAGACAACGCCAGATTCCGACTCGAAACGCCTGTTGCGGCTTGACCTCCAACACCGTTGCTCCC
>NZ_JBDJMI010000052.1:0-1052 GCF_039673825.1 Luteimonas sp. TWI662
ACACCCGGCGGAGTGTAGGGTGTCGCGATGGGAAAACAGTACAGCCACCTGAGCGCGGAAGAGCGCGCAGTGCTTCAGGTCGAGCGCAACCGCGGGACGAGCCTTCAGGAGATCGGTCGTCGGTTGGGACGCAGCGCGTCAACGTTAAGTCGAGAGGTGCGGCGCCAGAGCGATGGCATCTACTCGGCCCATGGCGCGGCCGGGAGCTATCGCGCACGTCGTTCGCGTTGCGTGCGTCGTCGCAAGCTGGTCGAGGAAGGCGAGTTGTTCCAGTTCGTGCATGACCGTCTGGTGTTGGAGCGCTGGTCGCCGCAGCAGATCGCGGCCACACTGCGGGCCATGCATCCAGACGACGCCAGTCAGCGGGTCAGCCACGAGACGATCTATGCGGCGATCTATGCGTATCCGCGTGGTGGACTGAAGAAGGCGTTGGTGGAGGCGTTGCGCCAGGGCAAGCCGGCGCGCGGACGCAGGCGGACGACCGCCGCGGGACGTTCATGGGTGCCGGAGCAGTTGCGGATCGTGCATCGGCCCGAGGACGTCGAGCAGCGCCTGGTGGCCGGTCATTGGGAGGGCGACCTGATCAAGGGCGCCTTCAACCGCTCCTGCGTCGGTACGCTGGTCGAGCGCAAGACCCGTTTCGTCGTGCTGTGCCGGATGGACGGCTGCACCGCCGAAGCGGCGCTCGAGGGCTTCACCCGGCAGATGCGCATGTTGCCGGCATTCCTGCGCGAGAGCCTCACCTACGATCGCGGTTCGGAACTGACGTGCTACGAGGCGCTGATGCAGCGGCTCAACCTCCAGGTCTGGTTCGCCGATCCGCATGCGCCCTGGCAGCGGGGCAGCAACGAGAACACCAACGGCCTGCTTCGACAGTTCCTGCCCAAGGGCGTGGACCTCTCGCAGGCGAGCCAGGAATATCTCAATCACGTCGCCAAGCTGATGAACGGGCGACCGCGCAAGACGCTCGGCTGGGCAACACCAGCCCAGGTGATGGAGAGGGAAATCATCGACTTCAAATCACGTGTTGCACTTGATTCTTGAGACCGCCC
>NZ_JBDJMI010000053.1:0-902 GCF_039673825.1 Luteimonas sp. TWI662
GCCTGCCGAAGGTGATCCGGACCGACAACGGCAAGGAATTCTGCGGCAGGGCGATGGTGGCTTGGGCGCACGAGCGTGGCGTGGCGTTGCGCCTGATCCAGCCGGGCAAACAGAACCAGAACGCCTACGTCGAATCGTTCAACGGACGCCTGCGCGACGAATGCCTCAATGAGCACTGGTTCCCGACACTGCTGCACGCGCGGACCGAGATCGAGCGTTGGCGGCGGGAGTACAACGAAGAGCGGCCGAAGAAATCGCTCGGCGGGCTAACGCCTGCCGCCTATACCCAACAGCTGGCGGTGAAACCGCTACGATAGAGCCGGACTCCAAATAGCTCCGCTACTGAGAAAGCGGGGGGACGTCGGGGGCACCACGAGAACGGCGCTGTCGTCGAGCGCCGGAAATACGAGCCATACGGAGCCCAGTTGACACCGGCCTTGCAAGACGGGCCCGGCTACACAGGCCATGTGCAGGATGCGGCGACCGGGCTGACGTATATGCAGCAGCGCTACTACGATCCGATGCTCGGAATCTTTTACTCACGCGATCCGTTAACGGCGCTGGGCGATCCGGTGGGGCAGTTCAATGCGTATCGCTACGCAAATAACAACCCGTACAAGTTCACTGATCCAGATGGCAGACAGGCAGTTCCCGACAAGCCCTTGGTTTTCTATCAGATCACAACGCGCACGCCGACCGACAGTGGGGCGGTCAACGTCACCAGGACGAATGTTTCGAGTTACGGAATCGTCCATGGCACGCGGACGGAAGTCCGTGGGACCGTCACCCTGCTGGGCAGACTCAACTTCCAAGTGCACACCCGGCGGAGTGTAGGGTGTCGCGATGGGAAAACAGTACAGCCACCTGAGCGCGGAAGAGCGCGCAGTGCTTCAGGTCGAGCG
>NZ_JBDJMI010000054.1:0-900 GCF_039673825.1 Luteimonas sp. TWI662
CTGGATTGGGCCTGCTCCAGCCAGTGCTCCCAGGCCCGTTGGGCGCAGCTGGGATGCTGGTAGAACCACAGTCGCTTGAGCTCATCGCGCATGAGGTAGGCGGTGAGCAGGGGTTGGTTGGCTTCGAGCAGTTCGTCCAGCCTCACCGACTGGCGGCGATCCAGGTTGTCGCGATTGCGCAGCAGGAGCCAGCGGCTGGATTTGATCACTCGGCGGGCGGGCTTGTCGTGGCGCAGTTGGTTGGCCTGATCCACCCGCACCCGGTCGATCACCTCGCGACCGTACTTGGCCACCACATGGAACAGGTCGTAGACGACCTCGGCGTTGGGGCAGTTGGCCTTGATCTCCAGCTCGTAAGCGGTCGTCATGTCGATCGCGACGGCCTGGATCTGCTCAGCAACGCCGGCAGGAAGCTGCTCGAAGAAGGCGCGCGCAGTCTCGCGGGAACGGCCATGACCGACCCACAGCACCTGACGGCTGATCGGATCGACGACAACCGTGGCGTAGCGATGGCCCTTGTGCAGGGCGAACTCATCCATCGCCAGATACCGGATCTGGCTCCAATCCGGCTCCCGCACAACCTGCCGCAACTGGGCCTTATCGAGCGCCTTGACCGTGTGCCAACCCAGTTGGAAAAAGCGGGCAACAGCCAGGATGTTGCTGGATTCAAGCAGCTGGCTGACCGCCTCGGCCAACCGGTCGGTCACCCGCTGGTAGCGCCCCAGCCAGCTCAACTTTTCCAGTCGCGGACCGCCGCACTGGTCGCACCAGACGCGCCGGCGCGGCACCACCAACCGCACCTGAAGTGCCATCAGAGGTAGGTCACGCACCCGCCGCGCAGTCGTCTCATGCACCTGCCGGCACCGACTGCCGCAGTGCTGGCAGTACATCATGCGGGCG
>NZ_JBDJMI010000055.1:0-855 GCF_039673825.1 Luteimonas sp. TWI662
ATCGGCTTCCTGCGTGAGGCCGAGGCCGGTCTACCGGTCAAGGAGCTGTGCCGCCGGCATGGCTTCAGCGAGGCGTCGTACTACCTGTGGCGCAGCAAGTTCGGCGGCATGAACGTGTCCGAGGCCAAGCGCCTGAAGGAACTGGAGACCGAGAACGCGCGGTTGAAGAAGCTGCTGGCCGAGCAGGTCCTCGAGAACGAAGTGATCAAGGACGTGCTGCGAAAAAAATGGTGAGCGCACCGGCCCGACGCGAGCAGGTGCGCTACATGGCAGGCAAAGGGCTCAGCGAGCGGCGTGCTCTGCGCGTGGTCGGCATGAGTGCCAGCGCACTGCGCTACACGCCTCGTCCGGATCGCAATGTAGAACTGCGGGCGCAGATCCAGGCCTTGGCGCATCGGCACAAGCGCTACGGCGTGGGCATGATCTGCCTCAAGCTGCGGCAAGGCGGCCAGGTCGTGAACTACAAGCGCGTCGAGCGGCTGTATCAGCAGGCGAAACTGCAGGTGCGGCGGCGCAAGCGCAAGAAGGTGCCGATGGGCGAGCGGCAGCCGCTGATCCGTCCGGTGATGGCCAACGAGGTGTGGTCGATGGACTTTATCTTCGATCGCACCGCCGACGGCCGTGTCATCAAGAGCCTGGTGATCGTGGATGACGCCAGCCACGAGGCGGTGACAATCGAGGTCGAGCGCGCGATTTCGGGCCACGGCGTCAGCCGTGTGCTGGACCGCCTGGCACTCAGGCGTGGCCTGCCGAAGGTGATCCGGACCGACAACGGCAAGGAATTCTGCGGCAGGGCGATGGTGGCTTGGGCGCACGAGCGTGGCGTGGCGTTGCGCCTGATCCAGCCGGGCAAAC
>NZ_JBDJMI010000056.1:0-661 GCF_039673825.1 Luteimonas sp. TWI662
CATCGCGCTCGGCGGCGATCACCTGGGTCCCAATCCCTGGACCGCGCTCAAGGCCGAGGCGGCGATGGCCAAGGCCGAGACGATGGTCGCCGCCTACGTCGCCGCGGGCTTTCGCAAGCTCCACCTCGACTGCTCGATGGCCTGCGCGGGCGATCCGGTGCCGCTGCCCGAGGCGACGATCGTCGAACGTGCGGTGCGGCTGTGCCGCGCGGCCGAGGCCGCCCATGCCCGGGCCGGTGGCGAGCCGCCGGTCTACGTGATCGGCACTGAGGTGCCGGTGCCCGGTGGCGCGACCGAGGCCATCGACGGCCTGACGGTCACTGCGCCCGCGGCGGCGCTGGCGACGATCGAGGCCCACCGGGACGCATTTGCAGCCGCCGGTCTGCAAACCGCGTGGACGCGGGTGATCGCCTCGGTGGTGCAACCAGGCGTGGAGTTCGACCACCACCAGGTCATCGACTACGTGCCGGCCGCCGCACGCGCCCTCAGCGCCGCGATCGAACAGGTGCCGGGCCTGGTGTTCGAGGCGCATTCGACCGACTACCAGACGCCCGAGGCGCTGGCCGCGCTGGTGCGCGACCACTTCGCGATCCTCAAGGTCGGCCCCGGCCTGACCTTCGCGCTGCGCGAGGCGTTGTGGGCGCTGGATGCGATCGAGCGC
>NZ_JBDJMI010000057.1:0-643 GCF_039673825.1 Luteimonas sp. TWI662
ATCGCGGGCCGGGTGGACCGGGCGGTGGCCGCGGCCCAGGCGGTCGTCCGCCCGGCGGCGGCAACCGCGGTCCGCGCGGTGGCGGTCGCTGAGGCCAGTCGCCAACATCGTGTCGAGCACGGGGCCTTCGGGCCCCGTGTCGTGTCCGAGCATCGGGTCAACGTCAGTAACCAACGCGCCATAGGCGTGCGTGTCGCCCTCCCCCGCTTGCGGGGCATTGCGCCCTTTCCGGGTGGGGGTTGGGACGGGGGGCCAGCTTTCCAGGCAAAGCCCGTGCCCCCAGCGCGCCGGCCTCCCCGCTCGCGGGGGAGGCGAAGGGCGCGTACGACTCCCGCGTGCAATCGAGGCCCCTACCGCCCGCACGCGATCAATACCCTGCCTGCGCACGCAATCGAAGTCCTCCCCCGCTTGCGGGGGAGGGTTGGGTGGGGGCGCTTTCCAGGCAAAGCCCGTGCCCCCACCCGACGCGCGTTGCGCGTCGGCCTCCCCCGCGTGCGGGGGAGGCGAAGAGCGCGTACGACTCCCGCGTGCAATCGAGGCCCCCTACCGCCCGCACGCGATCAATACCCTCCCTGCGCACGCAATCGAAGTCCTCCCCCGCTTGCGGGGGAGGGTTGGGTGGGGGCGCTTTCCAGGCAAAGCC
>NZ_JBDJMI010000058.1:0-629 GCF_039673825.1 Luteimonas sp. TWI662
GAGATCTCGGCCATGATGTCGGTCACGCGCTGCACGGATGCAACCATCTCGGCCATGGTCCGACCGGCCTGGCCCGCGAGTGCGGCGCCGCTGGCGACCTTGCCGGTGGAGTCGTCGATCAGGCCCTTGATCTCCTTGGCGGCATTGGCGCTGCGCTGGGCCAGGGTACGGACCTCGGAGGCGACGACTGCGAAACCGCGGCCCTGTTCGCCGGCACGCGCGGCCTCGACGGCGGCGTTGAGCGCGAGGATGTTGGTCTGGAACGCGATGCCGTCGATGACCGAGATGATGTCGGCGATCTTGCGCGACGAGGCCTCGATGTCGGCCATCGTGGAGACGACCTGGCCGACGACTTCGCCGCCCTGGGAGGCAACGGTGGCCGCGCCCTGGGCGAGCTGGTTGGCCTGGCGGGCGTGGTCGGCGTTCTGGCGCACGGTGGAGGTGAGTTCCTCCATCGAAGCGGCGGTTTCCTCCAGATTGGCCGCCTGCTGCTCGGTGCGGCGCGAGAGGTCGTCGTTGCCCGAGGCGATCTCGGTCGAAGCGGTGCCGATCGCGGCCGAGGCGTCCTGGATGCGGGCGACGATCGCGGTGAGCTGGGCGACGGTGGCATTGGCGTCGTCGCGCATGCG
>NZ_JBDJMI010000059.1:0-582 GCF_039673825.1 Luteimonas sp. TWI662
CCCGAGGCGCTGGCCGCGCTGGTGCGCGACCACTTCGCGATCCTCAAGGTCGGCCCCGGCCTGACCTTCGCGCTGCGCGAGGCGTTGTGGGCGCTGGATGCGATCGAGCGCGAGTGGATCGCGCCGGAGCAGCGTGCGCAGCTGCGCGAGACCGCACTGGCACGCATGCGCGCCCAGCCCGGCCACTGGCAGCGCTACTACCCCGCCCAGGGCGAGGCACTGACCATCGACCTGCAATACAGCTTGAGCGACCGCATCCGCTACTACTGGCCGGATCCTGCGATCGAGGCGGCCTGCCAGCAGCTGTTCGCCAACCTGCGCCAGAGCCCGCCACCGATGCCGCTGGTCGGCCAGTACCTGCCACAGGCGCTGCGCGCCCTGCGCGCCGACCGCACCCCGCTCGATCCCGCCGCCCTCGTGATGGCCCACATCGCCATCGCCCTCGACGACTACCGCCATGCCTGCGTCCCCGATGCCCAGTCCTGACCTTCTCGGCCTGCCCGAACCCGACCTGGCCGCCAGCGGCGCGCTGTGGACCGCGCGCGAGATCGAACAGCAGCCGCGCATGCTCCTGCGCACCCA
>NZ_JBDJMI010000060.1:0-562 GCF_039673825.1 Luteimonas sp. TWI662
GATGCCCAGTCCTGACCTTCTCGGCCTGCCCGAACCCGACCTGGCCGCCAGCGGCGCGCTGTGGACCGCGCGCGAGATCGAACAGCAGCCGCGCATGCTCCTGCGCACCCAGGCGCTGGTCGCCGGGATGGCCGAGCAGCTCGCCGCCTTCATCGCGCCGGTGTCGGGCGACCCGACGGCGCGGGTGATCCTGACCGGCGCCGGTACCTCGGCCTATATCGGCGAATGCCTGGCGCCGTGGCTCGACCGGACCCTCGCTGCGCGCGTCGATGCGGTGCCCACGACCGACCTGGTCAGCGCGCCGCGGCTGTATCTCGATCCCGGTCGGCCGCTGCTGCTGGTGTCCTTCGGGCGCTCGGGCAACAGCCCCGAGAGCGTGGCGGCGGTCGAGCTGGCCGAGGCGCTGGTCGCCGATGTGCGCCACCTGGTGGTGACCTGCAACGCCGACGGCGCGCTGGGCCGGGTCGCGGTGCGGCGGTCGATGACCCTGCTGCTGCCGCCCGAAACCCACGACGTCAGCTTCGCGATGACCTCGAGCTTCAGCTGCATGATGCTCGCGACG
>NZ_JBDJMI010000061.1:0-552 GCF_039673825.1 Luteimonas sp. TWI662
GCCGGTCCCGGCCAGCGTCACCCGGCTGTAGTCCGGATTGCCGTCGGCATCGGTGTCGTAGCGCACCGCAGTCGCCCCCAGGTCGCCGACATCGACGACCAGATCGTCGAACGCACCATCCACCGCGTCGAATGCATCGCCGACATTGGTGTAGTTGCCGCCACGGATCACGTAGGTCGGTGCGGAGATCGTGCCGTCGGCATTGACGCCCGCGCCGCCCCCCAGATGGTCGGCCACCGAGCCGGCCACCCCGAACAGCTGCGCCCCGTTGATCGCCTCGGTGCTCGTCGCGCTGACCTCGCCTGCCGCGACATTGCCGATCGCCGTGCCACCGGTTCCGGCCAGCGTCACCCGGCTGTAGTCCGGATTGCCGTCGGCATCGGTGTCGTAGCGCACCGCCAGCGCCCCGAGATCGCCGACCTCGCCCGCGACTTCGCTCAACTGGCTCATATTGACCGCGTCGGTCGCATCGACACCCGCGGCCACCCCGCTGAGCCGACGCGCATCGCCATCGACATTCGCAAAGCTCACCTCGTCGCCGCCCGTCTGCCC
>NZ_JBDJMI010000062.1:0-504 GCF_039673825.1 Luteimonas sp. TWI662
CTTCGGCTACTGGGTCAACGATCCCGAGCGCTACGGTGTGGCCGAGTTCGATGCCGATGGCAAGGTCGTCGACATCGCCGAGAAACCCGAGCAGCCGCGTTCCAACTACGCCGTGACCGGCCTGTACTTCTACGATGGCCGGGCCAGCGACTACGCCGCCGAACTCGCGCCCTCGCCGCGCGGGGAGCTGGAGATCACCGACCTCAACCGTCGCTATCTGGACGACGGGGCGTTGTATCTTGAACAGCTCGGCCGCGGCTACGCCTGGCTCGACACCGGCACCCACCAGTCGCTGCACGAAGCCTCCAATTTCATCCAGACCATCCAGGACCGGCAGGGCCTGCAGGTGTGCTGTCCGGAGGAGATCGCCTTCGGACAGGGATGGATCGATGCCGAGCAACTGCTGGCGCTGGCCAAGCCGCTGTCGAAGAACGGCTACGGCCAGTACCTGCAGACCCTGGTGAACCGAGGAGTGGTGCGTTGAAGATCATCGAAACCAAGCTG
>NZ_JBDJMI010000063.1:0-463 GCF_039673825.1 Luteimonas sp. TWI662
CCACCTCGGCCCTCCCCCGCGTGCGGGGAGGGAGATCAGTGATCCCCGCGCGCGGGGAGGAGACGAGAGAATTCCAATGACGCAACGCAAGGGCATCATCCTGGCCGGCGGCTCGGGGACCCGGCTGTATCCGATCACCAAGGGCGTCAGCAAGCAGCTGCTGCCGGTCTATGACAAGCCGATGATCTACTACCCGCTCAGCGTGCTGATGCTGACGGGCATCCGCGAGGTGCTGATCATCAACACCCCGCACGAGCAGGCGCTGTTCCAGGCACTGCTGGGCGACGGGTCGCAGTGGGGCATGGACATCCGCTATGCGGTGCAGCCCAGTCCCGATGGTCTGGCGCAGGCGTACCTGATCGGGCGCGAGTTCGTCGGCGGCAAGCCGAGCTGCCTGGTGCTGGGCGACAACATCTTCCACGGCCATGGCCTGACCGACACGCTTCGGCGGGCAGACGCGCGC
>NZ_JBDJMI010000064.1:0-251 GCF_039673825.1 Luteimonas sp. TWI662
TCGTTGCAGCGTGGCTGATCTTCCTGGAGTGACCCAAACGCAGTGCTGCTGGCGCCTCAGTAATCCCAGCCGCGCGCGCGGCCTCATTGCCCTGACCAGGCGGAACGCAATCGAGGGCGGGGCGGGCTTCGCGATGATTGTCGTTGCAGCGTGGCTGATCTTCCTGGAGTGACCCAAACGCAGTGCTGCTGGCGCCTCAGTAATCCCAGCCGCGCGCGCGGCCTCATTGCCCTGACCAGGCGGAACGCAAT